>DHFK01000166.1:0-24682 GCA_002400365.1 Anaerolineales bacterium UBA4826
TACGTTTTCTTCAGGGCTGAAGATTCTCCGAGTCCACTGTGAACGAGATGGCAAGTCGCACTATTCTGAAGTAGCGGCTGCCGCCTACCTCGATCCAGCCTACGTGTATCGTTTGTTGACAGGCGAGAAATCCCATCCGTCACCTAACACGATCATTCGCCTGGCACTTGCTCTTCGATTGACTGTGTCACAGACCGATGAGCTTTTGATGGCGGCAGGGTATGCGCCATTGGCTCAACCGAAGTATCTGCGACGGATTGCGGACCGAGCGAGCAATTTGGGAATCCCCTTGACAAGCTCGGTCGAAGAAAAACCATAAGCCGCAAGACCGTTAGGACGATTACGATTTTGTGTGCGACTGCTATCCCCTTTCGCGCAATTTGCTTCGAACGATCTCTCCGAGCAGAAAGCCCAGCCAGGATGGACAAGAGTGCATCTCATCGACGACTGCCACTTACTTGGTTCCCATGTCGGAAGTCGCGAGTGCCTTCGAGCCTGATCTCTGGGCAACTATTTTCCCTTTGCTAAAACGTCGGTATGTGACTCCCAACGAATCTACTGGTGAGAACTTGCGATGTTGCGCGAGCATGTGTTCATCGGTCAGTTGCTCATAGTGATGCGTCATTGCCGCTGAAGCGTGTCCCAAGAACATCTGAAGTGACTTGGTATCGCCCCCTCCGACCAGATATTGCACTCCGCATGTGTGTCGCAACAAATGCGCGTGCAGGCGAGTCACACCGCTCGACTTGGCAAGGCGACTCATGGAATGAACGACAGCATTGACCGTCAGCGGATACCCGTCTACGGAGAGGAACACATTATCAATGTCATCGCGGGCTGGGGGCGGTCGGAATGTTTGCGCGTAACGCAGAAGTGTTTGCTTGGCGGTCGCCCCGACTGGAACAAAGCGCTCCTTCGATCCCTTGCCCATGATCTTGAATACGCCGCGCTCCCAGTCCACATCAGCCAGTTTCAACGAGACCAATTCCCCGGCGCGAATTCCAGAATCAAGTAGGAGCAAGACCATCGCCAAAAGTCGCGCGCCGAGAAATGTGCCTGGGTTGATCGAGTGGATCACCTGTTGGATCTCGTCGGGTGATAGCACGGCGATTTTGGTCTTGGGAAGTTTCGGCAATTCGAGTCGCTCAAGGATAGGTTTCTTGATGTACCCTTCGGCGTTCAGCCAGTTCGAGAATGCTCGCAGGATGCGGGCATGGCTGTGAACGGTCTGCGGCGAGTAAGTGGCACCTTCAATCGGGCGATTGAACTTATGCCCTTCGTATTTCGTGATCGGACCTTGCAAAGACGCCATGTACTCGCGCGCATCTTCGATAGTGAGATCACACAACTTGAGCGAGTGATCCCGGCTTTGAAGAAAACGGATGAACCGACCCAGGACGCTGCGAATAGCAATGAGCGTCTTGGGTGAGCAACCCGCGACCTTTTTACTGGTAGTGTAGTACTCGAGCAGAGTAGGGAGAGTGATCTCCATGCGTTCGTTCTTCCTTAAGAATTCGGATTTCCTGCTCATTGTAAAGCCTCCTGGTGGTCAAGTCTATTGTCTGCCAGACAAAACGCTGGAAAAGGTCGAAAATGTGAGAAGGTCGTTCTTCAAAAAATCAGAGAAGGTCAGGGTTTGAAACGCGCGAAACCTGGGGAGTTTTTCATCGCGAGTGGGGGAGAAAAACAAAAACCAGTCCTCATCGGACTGGTTAGTGGGGGAAACTGCCCCTGCTCTTACAAAAAGAGCGGAAGACGGGATTTGAACCCGCGACCTTCTCCTTGGCAAGGAGACGCTCTACCGCTGAGCCACTTCCGCGCGGTGGCGTATGGCATATCGCGTATAGCAAATGGATTCATTCGCTATCTGCCATTCGCTATACGCCATCAGCCATTTGCCATGCTGGTGCCGAGGCGCAGAATCGGACTGCGGACACCACGGTTTTCAGCCGTGTGCTCTACCAACTGAGCTACCTCGGCAAGCGCTTGTTATTCTATCCGATCTCGCAATTTTGTCAAACTCGCTCCCGTGCCGGTGGAATTGGGAGCGCCGCTCCTGATCCGCGCTGATGCAGAAGCGGCGCATCACCAATCCGGTTGTCTTCCTTCCGCAGACGCCGACGGGAGGAGACAACCAATCGAAAAGGAGGAGAAGAAGTGCATGGCCGACTAAAACAAAAAACCACAGGGGAAGACTGTGGTTTCTAAACGAGCGCACGTACTGCGCCACAGACTTGTCCCCTTCAGTGCCTACGAAGTTAGCTGACGGGTTAGGGCTGAAGGATACCCCTCTCGCTCGGCGAGATACACCCCTCGTATGGTTCCTCCGTTCTCTCTTCAGGGCGTCAAGAGAGATTCGGCAGACAACTATTCATTTTTCCACTTTCAATATACCACAAGAACTATAATGTGTCAAGCCGCGCGAGCCGCGCTGCGAGCCGCGCAAAACCCAATTGCAAAACCCAATTGCGAGTTGACAAGCGGATTCTTATGGAGTAGTATTGTTACCGATTCAAGGACAAAACACCTATGGCTTTCTGTCCCTATTGCGGCACCGGCAACCCACAGGACGCCGCGACCTGCAAGACCTGCGGCAAATCGCTCTCCATCGTACTAGACCGACCCTGCCCCAAGTGCGGTGCCATCAATCCACCCTCCACACGTTTTTGCACTCAATGCGGTGTGCGGCTCTCCATGGTCACGGCGAAAGCGTCGGCTGCGAGCGCGCCCCGAACCCCGCGTTTTCCCGCGCCAGTCCCCGGGCAAGCCGGCGCGCAAGCCCCGGGCGTCCCGGATTGGTTGGGACGTTTGTACGGGCTGCCGTCAACCACGGAATCTCGATTGATCTGCACCCAAGACCTGGTGCGCATGGCAGCGGAATTGGGCGTCAACGTAGACGTGTCCATGCTTCAATTTTGGCAAAGGCGCGGGCTGATTCCGCTGCCCGTGCGCTGTCCCGGCGACGGCGGACAAGGCGCGCCCGACTATTACGACCGCTCGCTGCTGCGCCGAGTCCTCTTTATCCACCAAGCCCTGACCACCTATTCCATGCGCACCGGCGCGGTCCAACAGGAATTGGCGCAGATTGACGAGAGGATCGCGCAGGTCGGGCTGGACGACGCGGCGGCGGTGTACGAGAAACGCCTGGCGGAATTGCGTTCGCAACGCGAAGTTGAATTGCGCGAGGCGATCGTCAGAGCCATCGTCAGGTTGTTGGACGTTTCGCCTGAAGAGATCGTGGCAGTCACCGTGCGCATGAAGAACGGCGCGTCGGTTCACGTCCTGGCGGACCAAGCCGAGTTGGACAGGTCAGGCGACCTCCAGCATGTCTGGCGCGACCTCCCTTCCGAGTTTCCGTGAGTCGCGAGCCTACTCCAATCTAGCCAGCCCGCGTTTCAGCGCGAGGATCGCCGCTTGCGTGCGATCGTTCGCTTGCAGTTTACTCATGATCGCGCTGACGTAGTTCTTGACCGTGCCTTCGGAAAGAAACAAGGTCTCGGCGATCTCGCGATTCGATTTGCCGTTCGCGAGGTGCTGCAAGACCGTGAGTTCGCGTTCGGTCAGCGGTTCGATCGCGGGCAGGGCGTCGGCTTGGATCGCCGCGTGCGTCGTCAGGCGATTGAATTCCGCCAGCACGCGCCCAGCCACCGCCGGATCAATCGTCACCTCACCCGCGACTGCGCCGCGGATCGCGCGCACAATGTCCGCGCTGTCGCTGTCCTTGAGCAAATAGCCGCACGCGCCAGCGCGCAGGGCGTCAAAGACCCACTCGTCGGCGCTGTAGGTGGTCAGCACGACGATCCGGGTCTGCGGAAATTTCTCGACGATGGCGCGCGTGGCTTGGATGCCGTTCAGCACCGGCATTTTCAGATCCATCAGCACGACCTCGGGCTTGAGCCGCGCGGTTTGCTCGATCGCTTCCTGACCGTTCGCCGCTGCGCCGACCACTTCGATATTGACTTCGTGTTTGAGAATCACGCGCAAGCCCTGGCGCACGACGTCTTGATCGTCCACGATAAGAACGCGAATCATACAACCCCAATCTCCAATTCTACCCTCGTTCCCTTGCCCGACTCACTCTGCACCGTCAATTCGCCGCCGGCATCCCGCGCCCGTTCAGCCATTCCGATCAGACCGAAATGACCCGGCGGCATTGCCCCCACGTCAAAGCCCACCCCATTGTCCTGAATCGTCAGCCGCAATTGCCGCGCGGGCGTGACGCCCAACGCGACCGCGACCTGCGTCGCCGCGGCGTGCCGTTCGGCGTTCGCCAGCGCTTCCTGCGCGATGCGATAGACCGTCTGCTCGGTCAGTGGATCGAGCGCGGGGATGTCGCCAATGGCGCAATCGAATTTTGCGCCGGTGCGTTCCGCCTGCGCTCGACACAGTTGCCGCAGCGCTTCAGCCAGTCCCAGGTCTTGGAGCGGCGTCGCGCGCAGCGCTTGAATCGCGCGGCGAACTTCGTGCGCGCTGTTACGCGTACTGACTTGCGCCTCGCGCAATTGCGCCTTTGCTTCGGCGGGGTCGTGATCGAGCAGCGCGCCGACCGCTTGCAGTTGCAGACTCAGCGCGGTGATCGAGTGCGCCAGAATGTCGTGCAGTTCGCGCGCCATCCGATTGCGCTCGCGGCTCTCGGCAAGTTGCTCGGCGGTGGCGGCGCGCTGCGCGAGTTGCCGATTCGCTTGTTCGAGCGCGGCATGATCTTTTTTCTGCGCCTCGACGAGCAACATCACGACATAGCCCAGAATCACGAGCATCGCAATACGCCCGGCAGAGTTGAGCACGAAACTCACGCCGAATTGCAAGCCCGACCACAGCACGACGCCGAGCGCGAGGTGCTCGACGATCAGCGCGGCGATCGCGATCCGCAAACCGCGCCGACCGTACTGCCACGCCGCCAGAACGACCGGGACGACCAGCCAAATCAGCGGACTGCTGACACCCAGCACATCGGCTTGCATGCCGATCGCGCGCAGCGTTTCGTCCGCCGCAAGAATCGAAACCGCGATTTCGACGATGGGCGTGACAAACAACCAGCCGAGCGCAATCGGCAAAAAGGACGCGCCCAGTTTCTGCCGCAGCGCGTCCCAACTGACCAGCGCGATGAACACCGCGCGCTCGACTGCGAACGCGAGCAGCAACGGCAGCGCGCTTTTGCCGGGCAAGAACGCGAGATAGAGGACGAGGCTGAGCGCGATCAATCCGCCGCGCAGCCAGGCGGCTTGGCGCAAAATTCGCAGCAGCCCGGCGACCAGTTGGGGCGACGTGTTCATCTTTCGACTCGTGAAATGGTTTTGTCTGCGCCGCATTATGCCACTGCTTTCTGAAAAACTCAAGGATGAAGGATGAATCCTTCGACCAAGTTCGGGAGTTCATCCTTCATCCTTCTGCCTTCTGCCTTTATTCGTAACTCAGACTCTGCCGCACGCTCAGGTTCGCCGCGTTTAGCGCCGGCGCAATGCTCGCCAGCGTACCGACGACGATGACGATCAAGAACCAGTAAACGATGCCGTTGTACGCGTACGCAAAATCGAGCGGCGCCTGGATGAACGCCAGTCCCACCGCGCGCGCCATCCCGCGCGACAAAGGCACGCTCGCGACGAGCGCCAGCGCGAAACTGACGAGCGCGATGACCATGCTCTCGCCCCAGAAAATCTGGACGATGTCGCGATGACCCGCGCCAATCGCGCGCATCACGCCGATCTCTTTGCTGCGCTCCAGCACGTTGATGCTCATCATGCCCATCAAGCCGATGCCGCCGACGACCGCCGTCAAGAGCGCCATCACGAGCAGGAACACGACGAGGATGTGATACAGACTCGTCACCTGGCTCTTGATGTCGCCCAGAATCTGGGTCGAGAAAACGTCAATGCTTTTCGTTTTCAACAAGGCGGTCAGTTCGCGCGTGATGCGTTTCTGCGCCGCGGCGTCGTGCGTTTTGTACTGCACTTGTAGCGTGATCGTTTTGTCCGTGCGTTTCAGCACGCGGTCGAGCGCGTCGAACGAGACGAACACGCCGGTCTGCTTTTGCGTCAGGTCTTGATTGACGCCGACGACAACCCATTCGGTCTCTGGATATTGACCGCCCAAATCCAAGCGGACGACGTCGCCCAGCCGCAGGCCTTCTTGCTCCGCCCACTTGCGATTGACGACGATGGCGTTCTCGTCGTCCGGCGACAGCCAGCGCCCCGCTTGCAAGCGCGGCGTGTAGAATTCCGTATTGTCCGGTCCGGCTTGGACGAGCACCTGCACCTGCTGCCCCGACGGTAGTTCCATCGTCGCTTGATTGAAATACCACGCCTCCGCGTGCGCGACCTCCGGGTGCGCTTCGACGAGCGGCACGACCCAACTGACGCGCTGCTCGCGTTTGAACGCGATGAGCGCATCCATGCCGTACTGCCCTTCGATGAGATTGTCAATCGTATTGCCGAAGGATGTGTCCACGCTCAACACCGCGATAAAAATCGCGCCGCCCAGCATCAACGTGATCAGCGTCAGCGCAAGGCGATCCGGCACGCGCACCGCGTTGCGTAACGCGAGCGCCCACACGCGCGGCAAGCCGCGGATCTTTCCAAGCCAGCGGCTCAGCCAGTTGTCGCCGCTGCCGCCGCCGAGTCCATAATCGGCGATCGCCTGGCGCACGGTGATGCGCGCGCCTTCCCACAACGGTTTCGCCGCGGCGATGAACGGCACGAGCAGACCGACGGCGAGCATGACGATTTGCGCGAGGCGCGAAGGGCGGTACGGAAANNACGGCGAGACCGTACGCGCGCGCGACGAGTCCCGTGTCTGCGCCGATCGCCTTCATCACGCCGATCTGCTTGATCTGCTGCGCGATCAGCGCGCTGATCGTGTTCGTGACGAGGAAACTGCTCAGCACGAGCGCCAGCGCGCCGAGAATACCCATCACCAGAAACAACACGTTGAGCACGTCTTGCGCGGGATGGATCGCCGGGTCGTGCAGCGTGACGCGGGTCACCGTGTACCCGCTGCGCTCGAGTCGGTCGCGCGCGGCGTCGGCGACGGCGGATTTTTGCGCGGGATCGTTCACGGTCAAGTAAATCGTATTGATGCGGTCGTTGCCCTGCAACTGAACGAGCGTGTCGGAATTGATAAAGACGATGGGATTGCCCTTGACCGACGCCATCACGTCGTCTTGCTGGTGCGCCGTGCCGACGATTTGCAGTCGCTTCTCGCTTCCCAGCGCGTCCACGATGATCGTGTCGCCCACTTGCGCGTTCAGCGCGCCGAGCGACGCGCGTTCGGCGATGACCTGTCCGCGTTCGGCGTACCATTTGCCGCTTTGCGGCGTGACGATGTTGATGCTCTGCGCGTCCGGTTCCGGCAGGACGATCAATTCGATGGTCCGCCATTCCATGTCATTGCGAGGAGCGCCGTTTGCGACGAAGCAATCTCCAATTCGCTCGTTGGGGATTGCTTCGCACAAACCGCTCGCAATGACACCCGCCGGAACAGCCGCGTCAACGTTGTGATACCGCCCGTTGAACACCGCGCGCCCTTGCGCGTTCGCGACGCCGGCGACCTTCCGCAAACCGTCAATGTCGTCGCGCGTGACGCCGGCGGGTACCGTGAGTTCGATCTGCGCCGGGTTGATCGCGGCGTAACGCGCGCGAATATCGGACGTGAGAATGTCTTGCGTGACGACGATCATCCCCACGCCCAGCACGCCGATCGCAATGCTGAGCGCGACGAGCAACGTACGGCTCAGGTTGCCGGTCAGGTCGCGCAGCGTTTTGCGGCGGATGGTGTGAAGTGAATCTAACACGGCTTTGTTCTCCCGTTCGTAAAACGTGAAACGTGAAACGTAAATTTACGTTTTACGCTTTACGCATCACGTATCATTCCGTCTTGCACGCGCACGACGCGCGGAATCCGGGTCGCCAACTCGCGGTCGTGCGTTACCATCACCAGCGTTTTGCCGCGCCGTGACAGATCGCTAAAGAGCGCAAAGACCTGGTCGGCAGTTTTGCTATCGAGGTTGCCGGTCGGCTCGTCGCCGACAAGCAGCGGCGGATCGTTGGCGAGGGCGCGCGCAATCGCGGCGCGTTGCTGCTGCCCGCCGCTCACCGCGCTCGGCAGTTTGTGCGCCTGATCGGCAAGCCCGACCTGGTCGAGCAGTTCCAGCGCGCGCGTCTGGCGCGCGCCCACCGGATACGTGCGGCAGAAATCCATCGGCAGCATCACGTTTTCGAGAAGCGTCAGCGTCGGCAAAAGTTGAAAGAACTGGAAGATGACGCCGACGTTGCGTCCGCGCCAGCGCGCCATCTGGTTTTCGTTCAGCGCGTTGAGCCGCGTGCCCGCGACGATCACATCGCCGCGAGTCGGACGGTCAATGCCGGTCAGCATGTTAATCAGCGTAGATTTGCCGGAACCGCTGGGACCCACGACCGCGACAAATTCGCCGGCTTGCACCTTGAGCGACACATCGCGCAAGACGGTCACCGCGCCCGCGCCGGTTGCGTACTCCTTGATTAGATGTTGGATCTCAATCACATTGCCCATCTGCGCCTCACTTTCGACGAGAGCATAGCACAGATACGCCGGGGGCAGCAGTGCGCGGCGTCATGTTTCGAGTATGTCTGGCGTCACTACCCACGTCGGCGCGCCGTGGTCAGCCGATGGCAGCACGATCGTCTATCGTTCGCCGGAGGGTGGCGCGTGGGGCATTTGGAGGACAAGCGCGGATGGAAGCAAGCCGGCGAAACTGGCGAACGACGCGCCGCCGGTGGAGGGGGCTTAGGAACGGGTTGCGGTGAGCAAGTAGATCGAACAGATACCAGGTTTCTTGGAGAAACCTGGTATTTTGTTTACTGAGCGCGGACGTACGGAATCGTTTGCGGTCCTTCGGGCAAGACGCAGATTCGGGCGTCTTGTCCATACCGGGTCAACAACTCGCTCAGAGTTTCTTCGATTCTTGCAGACGGCTTGAGCAGCGCGGCTCGAATCTGCTCCGGCGTCAGATTATCCGATCGCACGTACACGTCCGCTTTGAGTTGAATCTGGGCTTGGAGTTGCGCCTGCCACTGGTCCTGCTTCAAAAAGCCCGGCGCGCAAATGGTTTCGAGGAGCGCCCGCGGACTGGCGGCTTGGCGCAACAGTTGACCGTACAGTCCGTGCTCTGGAATGCCATCCCAGCAATCGGCAGCGATAATGATCGCGCCGCCAGCGCGCACGATCAGCGCCGCGGCGCTCATCCCCTTGACCGCCTGGTACAGGTTGAGGTCGAGCGGATAACCCGAATTGGTGGTGATAACAATGTCGAAAGGATGCGGCACCGGTATCATTGCCTTCTCTTTGACAAAGGCGCAGCCGGCGGCATGCGCGGCGTCGAGAGCGCCGGCAAAGACGCCGACGATTTGTTTCTCCTTGTTGAGCGCGACATTCACGAGAAAGGTTTGCTCGACCTTGCGGGCGACCTCGCGAATTTCCTCCCAGATGGGATTGCCCTCGGTCACGCCCCAGACGGCCCGAAGGTGCGCGATCATGCCGGCATCGTGATTGCCCAGCACCGTCTGCTGCCCCGCCATCCCCGGCATGATCGCCTTGCCCCCGCCGGAAAAGCCGGCAAAAAGATGCGGCTCGATCAAGCCGGTCAGAATTTTCGCGTCGCACTCGACGAACGCGCGATTGAGCCAGATCGCGTGACCGCGCGACGACTTGCCCAGGCAAACCTGCGTGCGCGGATCGAACGCGTCGTTCTGGACGATTCGATACCGGTCTACCGGCGCGTCGCCCAACATGCCGCGCAACTCGGCGTCGGTGTTCGAACGATGCGTCCCCAGCGCATTGAACAGCGTGATGTTTTTTGGCGGGACGTGCGCCAGTTCGTCAAGCACGCTCGGCACGAGCAATTGATTAGGCGTCGGGCGCGTGATGTCGCTAAAGACCACGCCGACGCGATCGGTCGTCTTCACCCACTCGCGCAGCGGCGGCGCTTGGATTGGCGCACGCAGCGCGTGTTGGAGCGCGGCGCGCGGATCAGGCACGCTGGGCGCGAACTGCGGCTCGATGACCGTGACATTCAACGCGTCGGGCAGATCAATTTCCAAACCGGTCTTGCCGTACGCTAGTTTGATGCGCATTATGTTACAAATTCTTGATGGCGCTCAGATCGCCGTTCGTCGCGGCTTGAAGCACCGCGCCCATGTACTCGTCCACCGTCGCGGCCGTCAGCGGCACCGGCATGTTCTCCAATTTCATTTTGAGTTGCGGATCCTTGGCGGCGACGAGCGCGCGCGCGACGTGCGCGCGGCTGAAACCGGGCACCTCGTTCAGCGTCGCCGGAAAGCCGATCTTTTTCTCGAACGCGATCATCGCTTGCGCGACGGCGACGCCCAACGCGCGCCCGCTCTTTGCGCCGATGCTCGCGTCGGCGTAGCCGGCCGCCTGATAAATCTGCGCGACGAGTTTGAGCGGCGCTTGCGCCGCGGGCGCGAAAAAGACGACATAGTACGGATTCATGATCGCGCACGCGCGACCGTGACTCAGAATATCAATGAGCGAGAAACTGGTCAAATGCGCGCCGTTGGTGCCGCCGAGCATGATCGCGTACCCGCCCAGGTCGGTCGCCAAGCCCAACGCCTCGCGCGCTTCCGTGTCCTTGAGATTCCTCATCACGCGCGGCAGATATTCGACCACGAGCGCGATGCCCGCGCGCGCGACCTCCTCCACTCGCCCATAGTACGGTTTGCCGACCGCGCCCAGCAGCACTTCGAGGCAATGCGAGACGCCATCCAGCGCGCCGTCCGCCGTCAGCGCCGCGGGCGCGCCGAACGTCACCGCATAGTCAAAGACCGGGCGCGCCGGCACGATCGCTTCGTCAACGATGAGTTTTTTCTGCCCGGTCTTGAGGTCGGTGATATTCGAGTACTTTGTCAGTTGCGCGCCCGAACTCGCCGCGGTTTGAATCGCGACGTGCGGCGTCAGTTTCTTGCCGGTCGTGTTTAGCGCCGCCGTGACTATCCCGGTGCCAAAATAATCCTCGATGCTTCCGCCGAGCGCGCACAGCACGATCGCGGATTTCACCGCGTCAATCGTGCTGCCGCCGCCAAAACTGACGACCACATCGGTCTCGAGCGGACGCAGTGACGCGGTGATGCGCGCCAGGTCTTCGCGCGGCGCGTTGGGTCTTGCCCCTTGGACCTCTCCGACGATTTCGATTCCAGCCGCCGCCAACGAGTCTTTGATCGTTTTGACGAACTGATCGGCGCCAGGGAAAACGCCACGCACGAGGACGGCGCGTTGGCCTAATTCGGCGGTCACGCGTCCGACCTGGGACAAAACGCCAATGCCGTTGAGGTATGCGCCGCCTTTGAAATCGCGGAGTAGCGCGCGTGCTTTGCCGAAATCTGCCATGCTCGTCTCCTGATGGTAGGACAAGTTTGCAAATTTGTCCTAGCAGAGTTGTTCATTCGCCGTTGGCGCATCAGCGGTCGGATGAAATTTGCCATAGAGATCATAGAGCACACCGAGAAACAACTCCATGTCCTCTGTGTCCTCTATGGCTATTCTCAAAGGAGCAAACATGAACTCTGCGGGGAGTGAAATCGCTGAACGTGCTCCAGTCCCCAATTTTCCAATCATTCGCGCAGATTCGCGTGGATTCGCGGAGCAAGCGCCGGCACGGGCGCTTCGTCCGAGCCGGGAACGTCGCGCGCTTGCTGGCGTCGGATGATGAACGTCAGGATCGGTGGCGTCAACAACGTGGTTAGCAGAATCACGATGACGAGCGCGGAGAAAATTTCGTCGCTGACGACGCCCAGCGACTTGCCGGTCGCCGCAAAGATCAAGCCGACTTCGCCGCGCGGCGCCATGCCCCAGCCGACAATCGCCTTGTTCACTTTCCCGGCGACCAACCCGGCGACGATTTTACCGGCAAATGCGACCACCGTCAATGCCAGGGCGAGGAGCAAGATCGGCACGTTCAGAAAACTAGAGATCTTCACCCCCATGCCGGTCACGACGAAAAAGATGGGGACCAAGAAAAAGCCGAGCGGCTCGATGATGTCCTGGACGTGGCGTTCGGCGTGTTGGTTCACGACGCCCAGGACGCACGCTTTCACTTCGGGATCAAAGCCCTCGATACATTCGCGCACATCCTCGACCACCCTGGACGAAACGAACTGGCGAAAATGCACCGGCTCGAGCACCAATCCCGCCGCGAACGCGCCGACGATGGGCGACAAGCCGATGCGGTCGGCGAGAAACGCCATCACCAAGCCAAACGAAAGCGCCAGCGTGAATTTCATGGCGACGCTGGCTTGAATCAGACCGAACATTCGATTCAACTGCGGCACCAGCAATTGCCCGGCGACTAGCGCGCCGCCCAAAAACAGAATCGCCTTGAACGAAATCCACGCCGCGGTTTCCAGACTCACCGCGCCGACGGTGACAATCGCCGAGACGACCGCGAGGATGATCAGCCCCAGCACGTCGTCAATCACCGCCGCGCCTAAAACGATTCGCGCCTCGGGGGTCTGTAACTTGCCCAGGTCGCGAAAGACGCGCGCCGTGATGCCAACTGAGGTCGCAGTCAGCGTTGCGCCCAGAAAGAGATAAAAGTTGGTGGAGTGTCCGGGAAAGAGTTGAGGTCCGACGAGGAAACTTCCCAGCCCAAAAGGGACGCCGACGCCGACGCTCGCGACCAGGAACGCGCGCCCGCCGACCCGGCGCATCTCGTCCAACTTGGAATCCAGCCCCACCTGGAACAACAAGACCACGACGCCGAGCCGTGCTAGAAAAGCGATACTAGCGTCGTCCTTGATCGGCTCGAACGCGTCGATCCCCAGCAGCGCGAGATTGCCCAAGACCACGCCCGCGAGCAACTCACCCAAGACCGGCGGTTGCCCGATCCGTTCGACGAGGCAGGAGAGCTTGGCAATCAATAGGATGATGACGACCCACAAGAAAACCGTCGCTGCGGCGGAATCAGTTATGCCCTCACCCGCCGCAAAAGCCGCCGGCGCGCAAAACAGCACGGCGATGACGCCGCTCAGCGCGATCGCGAAACGTCTCTTGTCCACTTGCTTTCCTCAATAGTGTTCACGCTCATCGCGTCAGCCAAAGCAGAGCAGGTTGCCCGGTACTCCGAGACACATAATGACGAGAGGCCGCCCGGCCGTCCTGAGCCTGCCCAAGGGCGTCAGACTCTCTCCAGCGCATCGAGCACTGCGCCCAGGTCTTTGGGGGATTGACCGCCGAAAGAATCCCGTTGCTGCAAATCCACGAGCGCGCCAAAAGTCTCCCGGCACGCGCGCGCCACCGGCAGCGCCATACCCAGTTCGCCGAAACTGTCAAGCGCTTCGTCCAGTTCGGCGGCGCGGCGCGAGGCATGGACGGCAGAAGAGCAAACCAGACGCATCAGCGCATTCTCGAATTTTTCTTCGTCCCAGGTCTCCGCCAACGATGCCACCACCTGGCGTTCGATCCCATTTTTCCGCGCCACGCGCAGCGTCTCGATCGCGAGCGCGACGATTCCCTTTTGAAACAAAGAGCGACACAACTTCATCGTCGCCGCCGCCGCTGGATCATCGTTCAGCGCGTCAACGTCCATGCCCAACGACGTCAGGCATTGCGCGAGCGCGCGCGCCCCGCGACCGGACGCCACGCTCGGCACGCGATAGCCGAACGCGGCAACCGCGCCCATCAGCGACAATTTGGCGAACTGCGCGCCGCGCGCGGCGACGATCTTGTCAATCTCGCGCACCTTCGCGGGGCCGATCGAAGTCAGGTCGGCGTACAGATGCTGCGCGCTCAAGAACGGCGCGGCGCTACGCGCGGCGTCAATCGCCGCTTTGCCGACGACCGCACAGATGACGACATCGCTTTGCCGAACGAGTTCCTCGACGGACGCGGCGATCCGCACGCGATATTCATCCGCCGCCGCCCGGCGCCGTTCATCCCACACTACGTCAAACGCGCTTAATCCCAGGTCGGGATTTTGCTGGCGCAATCCTTTTGAAAAGGTGACGCCCACTTCGCCAAAGCCGACGAAACCCAGAGTTAATGCAGTCACACGATCCTCCAAATTGTAGGACAAGTAGGGGTAGCCCTGCGTGGCTACCCGGCCGGGCGACCACACAGGGTCGCCTCTACTTGTCCTACGCGCCCAGCAGCAGACGAATCAGAATCGGCAGGAGCAGAACCGCGCTCACAAGGCGCGTCAATTGGAACAGATTCACCACAAAGACCTCCGCCCCCAACTCGTCGGCGATGATGCCCATTTGCGCCAGCCCGCCTGGCGCGCACGCGAGCAGCGCGGTCTGAAGATCGGTCTTGAGCCAGCGCTGCACCACGCGCGCCAGAGCCAGCGCGCTGAGCACCGTCGCCGCCGTCGTAACCAGGACCGGCAAGAACTGGGCGCGGAGTTCCGTCAGCGTTTGGTCGTTGAAAGCCGCGCCGATGATGATGCCCAGTCCGATCTGCGCCAGCGTGCGCAACGCCTGCGGCGGCTCGCAGTACTTGCAGCCAACCACGCGCGCGAGCGCGACCGTCGTCAATGCTCCGACGACGCCAGCCGCGGGAATTCTGAGCGCGGCAAAACCCAGACTGCCCAGCGCGCCCAACGCCAGGTACACAAGCCCGGTGAAACGGTCAGCAGTGGACGTAGGGCGCGCCTCGAAAGTTTCCGGCGCTCGAACCGGCTCGGCACCGCGCTTGGCAGGGGCGGCGGTATCTTGGACGCCGAGACCTTTCGCGAGAAGAGGGATCGCCACGATCGTCGAAACGATTCTGAAGAATTGCAGCGTCGCGACGAGCGTGACGTCCGCCTGGATCGAAATCGCCATCGCGGTCATCTCGGCGATTCCGCCGGGGCTGGTGCCCAGGAACGCCGTCGCCAGGTCAATGTGCGTCACGCTTGCCAGCGCATAACCGATCAGGACCGCCGCCGCCAGCATCCACGTCGTCACCAGCGCGATCGGCCGGATCAGCGCGCGGATGCGGGAGAGGGCGTCCCAATCAATCTTGTATCCCAGGAAAACGCCGATGACGATCTGCAGCGCGGTCTTCACTGCCACGTGAAAATCCGCGCGCGCGATTCCCAGGGAGGACGCGATACCGACGAGGATCATGGGTCCCAGCATTGCCGCTGCCGGCGCGCGCAGACGCGACGCCACGCGCCACCCCAGGAAGCCAAGCAGCAACGCCAGCCCCTCGTGGATCAGCCAAGAGGAATAGTTGCCGAGGTCCGTTTCGTTATTCCTCCGTCAAGCCCATCTGCGTCAGCAGTTTGTCCAGCCCCAATAATTCCAACGTGCTTTTGCCCGCCTCGAGTTGCTTGAACAGCGCGCGCTCTTGCGCTGCGCGTGCCTGCGCTAGGCGCAGCACCTCTTCCGCGCGATCCAGCGGCACGATCACGACCCCGTCATCGTCGCCGATGACGAGATCGCCCGGATTGACCAGCACGCCGGCAACGATGATCGGATGATTGATGGTACCCAAAGCCGACTTGACGCACCATTTCATCGAAATGCCTTGCGCGAAAACGGCGAACCCCTTCGCGCGGATCGCCGCGATGTCGCGCACGACGCCGCTGGTGACCAAGCCGGCGACGCCGCGCGCCAGCGCGCCGGTCGTCATCACTTCGCCCCAGACGTTGGACTCGAGCCAATCTTCGCCATCGTGAATGATGACATCGCCCGGCTGCGCGACGCAAATGGCTTTGTGCAGCATCAAGTTGTCGCCGCCGTGGGACCGCACGGTGCAGGCGGGCCCGCAACATTTCATGCCGGGATAGATCGGACGAATCGTGTGCGCGAGCGCGCCGCTCCGCCCTTGCGCTTCGTGAACCGTCGCCGTACCGAGTTGGCTCAGCGCGGCGACGATTTCTGGATTCGGACGGCGAATGGTGTGAATGACGTGGGGCATACGAGTCCTCGGTAAAACGTGAAACGCAATGACGACTTTACGTCTCACGCAATAGTCTTGCCGCGCGCACGTGGTTGAAAATTCCGCACGGACAGAACGCCGCCAGTTTGCGCGCCGCGCTCTCCGGCTTCATCCTGCCTTCGCGCACGCGCTGACGATAGAACTCGACCAGCGCCGGCGCAATCTGATGATGACCGCACATCGTGGTCAGCGCCAGCGTCTCCTCGCTGGGCAAGAGGTCTTTTTTGCCCCACACGCCGAACGAATAGTTGATCGTGTGCGGGGTGACGCCGGCTTGAACGCACGCCGGCAACACTTCGTCCAACAAGCCAGAGATGATGACCGACAGCCCGACGTTGCGCGCTTTGATGCGACGCAAAAATTCGACGACCTGTGGGCGCGAGGTAAAGATGCCGCGCAAGCGACTCTTGTCCGAGATGCGCGCTTTGACATTCTCCGCGCCCAGTTCCAGGATCGAACCGGATTTTACGTCGCCCCAATTCTCGCTGCCGACGGCTTCGGCGGCGGCGATGAACTCTTCGGCTTTGGGTTTGATGTTCGTATCGTTGATCCCCTTTGCCTGGTACATGAGCCAGACGTAATCGCCGCGCAGCGATTCGATGGGGCCGGAACGATGTAAGGTGTGGGTCATGGTCAATCATCCACCAGCGGTCTGCCCAGTCCTACGTTCACCTTGCCGCGCAGCGGCGGCGCGAGACCAATGGCAGCGAGTTGCGATAAGAAGGGCGCGTTGCCGGCGGCATCCACCCGGCTGATTACGCCGAGCGAAAAGACCGTGTCAATCTCGCCTTCGACCGCGCGCAGCGCGGCAATCACTTTGGGAAAATCGTTCTCCGGCACGGTGCCTTCGACGATGATGGAAAGTAGACGTTCGTTGCGAACTTCGTCTATGATTTCGCCCGTGCGCCGGTCTTTGAGCACGGCGGTCAACGGACTGCACTCTTCGAAATTCAAGCCGACGCGCGCGAGCGCCATCGCGACTTTTTCCGCGTCGCGCATCCAGACGCCGACACCTGGACGCCCCATATCTATGCAGATGCCGAGTTGGCCTTTTTTCGTGCGCCCGGTCACGTCGTTCGTTTTGCTCTCTTCCGTGCCGCGCCCGGGGACGCCGGTGGCTGACTTGGTTTCAGTTGGATCGCTGAGAAAGTGGCGTAGTTCGCGCCCTTTGGTTGTTATCGCCCCAGGAAAAATTGCTTTCTTCGCGCAGACTGCTTTGCGTGTGCAGACAAAACACTCAACGCATTGCTCCTGGTCTATGACCGCCTTGTCCCCCTCCATGCGAATCACGCCGAGGGGACAATACATCAGACAAACTTTGCACCCGTTGCACAAATCCGGATTGATGAGTGCCACTATAATATCTCCAAGAATAGGTGGTTGGATAGTTCGGTGGTTNNGGTGGTTGGGTGGTCGAGCGCCAAACCACCGAACCACCAAACTACCTGATTATGTTGTCAATGCCGGCGAACCGGCTCTCCGCCAGACCGCGCGGACCATCGGCGTAAAGAGCGAGAGCAAGGCGATGATTATCAACACCGCCGAGATCGGGCGCGCGAAAAAGATCGCCAGCGAGCCATGCGACATCGTCAACGCCTGGCGCAACGAGCGCTCGACCATCGGGCCCAGGACAAGCCCGAGCACCGCCGGCGCGGGATGGAAATCCAATTTCCGCATCGCATAACCAATCACCCCAAAGGCGAACATTACCCACACGTCGAAAAGATTGTTGTCGGTCGCGTAGACGCCGACGGCGGAGATGATCATGATGATCGGCATCAAAAGTTTGTACGGGACTCTGAGCAGTTGCACCCACATTCCGATCAGGGGCAGATTCAGGACGAGGAGCATGATGTTGCCAAGGTACATGCTGGCGATAAAGCCCCAGACGAAAGCCGGGTTGGTCTCAAAGAGCATGGGCCCCGGGCGCATCCCGTGGATGAGCAGCGCGCCCAACATCACGGCAGTTGTTCCAGAGCCGGGGATGCCCAGGGTCAGCAACGGCACGAGCGCGCCGCCGGTCGCCGCGTTGTTCGCGCCCTCGGGCGCGGCGACCCCTTCGATAATCCCGGTGCCGAATTTCTCCGGGTGCTTGCTCGTCTTTTTCTCGGTGGCGTACGAGAGAAACGACGCAATCGTCGCGCCCGCGCCCGGCAACACGCCGACGACGAAACCGATCAGCGAGCCGCGCCACAGCGCGCCGAAAGAGTCTTTCCAGTCTTGCGCGTTGGGCAACAGATTCCGCACCGACAACTTGGTTTCCAAAAAGACGCGCTGCAGCGGCTCTTCCATGTTGACCAGCACCTCGCCGACCGCAAAGAGTCCCACCGCGACGCCGATGAACCCCGCGCCGTCGAGCAAAAAGACATTGCCGAAGGTAAAGCGCGCCGCGCCCGAAATGGCGTCAATGCCGATGCTCGCCACGAGTAGCCCAAAGACACCGCTCATAATCCCTTTGATCATTGACTTGCCCGTCAGACTCGTCACCAACGTCAAGCCGAGGAAAGTGAGCGCAAAGTATTCCGGGGGACCGAAACTCACGGCGAAATCGGCGAGCGGTTTCGCGATGACCGTCAGCGCGATCACCGCGAAGGTGCCCGCGATGAACGACGCGAGCGCCGCCATCCCGAGCGCGGCTCCCGCGCGCCCCTTGCGCGCCATCTGGTAGCCATCCAGGCACGTCATCACCGACGACGATTCGCCGGGCACGTTGAGCAGAATAGACGTCGTCGAGCCGCCGTACATCGCGCCGTAGTAGACGCCCGCCATCGTGATGAGCGCGGTCGTCGGATCCAAGCCGTAGGTGATCGGGATGAGGACTGCTACGCCCGTCACCGGGCCGATTCCCGGCAGCACTCCGATCAGCGTTCCCAACAGCACGCCGATGAAGCAAGAGATCACGTTCTGGACGCTCAGCGCGACCGAAAAGCCGAGAGCGAGATTCTGAAAAAGGTCCATTGATTTACCTCATAGCCCCCCTCTCCCTTCTCCTGATGATCCTTCGACTGCGCTGGGCTCCACTCAGAATGCGTCAGGAGAGGGGAGAGGGGGTTGGGTGAGAGGTGAGGTCGTCAAAACCCAAAGATGCCCTTGGGCAAATTGACCCCAAGTAACACTTGGAAGATGACGTAGAGCGCCGCGGTGATCACCACCGCTACGATGAGCGTCGTTGCCCACTTTTCCTTCTCTACCACACCCAGCAATAGGAGCACGAGCAACACGGTATCCAGAATGTATCCGGCAATCTCCATCAGGAACGCATACATACCCAGACCGATCAGGATGAGGACTATATTGATGAGCGCCTGCCGGCTTGGGAAAGGCGCCGGTTCATCTCTTGCCGCCGGTCGGCGCCAGGCGTCAACGAACAACAGGATCGAAAGGATTGCCATCAGGATGCCCAGCCAGAACGGAAGGAATCCATAGCCCGGCGCGAACTCGACATACAGATCCATTCCCGACGACTCCCAAATGACGAACGCCGAAAAGAGCAACAACACGATCGCGGTGATGAGATCCGCTTTCCTCATCATTACTTTCATGGTCTACTCCGTTCCTCCAGATCCCAGGTTCCTTCGGACGGCGGTGTCCGTGACGATAGCGACTTGGACCCCCTCCGCGTTCAGAGCCAGCGGAATCCGCGCCGAGCGCATCAACTGCACCATTGACATCCCATTTTCCGACTAGACCTGTGAGGTGTCTGAGACCTCACAGGTCTCTGGTCTACGCTACTTGAGAACGCCCATATCCTTCAGGATGGTGGAATGACGAGTCGCCTCAGCATCCAGCCACTTGCCGAAGGTCGCGCCGTCCATCCACGCTGTCGTGAGCAGATTGTCCTTGACGTACTTTTTGAAGGTGTCGGTCTGAGTGTACTTGAGCATCGCCGCTTCCAAGACCTTGCGGTCGGCATCGGGAATACCGCCGGGCGCGACGAGGCCGCGGTTCTGCACGTACACGGCATCATAGCCCAGTTCCTTCATCGTGGGCACGTCCGGCGCGTCCGCCAATCGCTTCTCGGCGAAGACGCTGAGGAGGCGCACTTTGCCGGCTTTCGCCAATTCCAGCGCTTCGCCGGGGTTGGTCACCGCGTACTCGATGTGACCGCCGAGCAGCGCCGCGTTGACTTCACCGCCGCTGTTGAAAACGATGTAGTTGAACTTGACGCCCGCCGCCTTTTCGAAAAGGTAGGTGCAGATCGAGTCTGCGGAGCCGAACTGCGTGCCGCCCACCTTGACATCTTTGGGCTTGGCTTTGGCGTCATCCGCGATGTCCTTGACGGTCTTGTACTTGGAATCGGCTTTGACCATCAGCATGTACTCGTCAAAGGCAAAGTTCGCGATAGGGGTAAAGTCTTTATAGGTAAACTTCACCGTTGCCGCTTGGAGCATCGGCGTGGTCAGGAAGGAGGTCACGGCGGTCAGGAGGAAATAGGGATCGCCTTTCTTGCCGAACACGTAGGCAAAAGCCACTGCGCCGCTGCCACCGGCTCGGTTTTCCACGGCGATTGGCTGGGACCAAATCTTGTCCTTTTCAAAAGATGCTGCCAGGGTTCGGGCGAAGATGTCACTGCCGCCGCCTGCCGAGGCATGAACGACCAGCGTGACCGGCTTCTCCGGGAACTTGGAGGCGGGCGTTGGCGCAGTCGTGGGGGGAACGGCCGTGGGCGGAACGGTCGGCGCCGCAGTGGGCGGTGGCGCGGTCGGCGCGACCGGCGCTTTGGTCGGCTCGGGCGCTTTGGTCGGCGGCGCGGCGGTCGGTGTAGGCGTGGGCGCGGGCGCACACGCGGTTACTAACGCGACAGCCAGCGCGACAAGCAAGAGCACTCGAATGATGCGAAGGGTTTTCATCAGCAATCTCCTTTGACTGAACGCGCAGAAGGGGCTCGGCCGAGTCCGAGAAAGACAAAGCCCCAGCGCCCCCACTAACTGTTTAGCAACAGTCAAGCGAGGGACCCCCGACATCAGGGGAGCAGGGCTTCGGCACTCTTCTGCGTCTGTGGTTTCGAACGAACTCGTTACGATCAGGCACGCGCCGCTAGGTTTGCTGGCGATCACCTCCTTGCAACAATTTTTCCGCTCTCACCAGGTTGAAGATTCCGCAGATGCAGGGCTGGGCGATCAAGCGAGCGGCGTCTTGGGGATGCGTACGGCCGGCGGCGACCTCTTCGCGCAGTTGCCTGGCGAGATTCGTCGCGATGAGCGCGTGACCGCACATCGTCGTCAGTGCGAGGCAATCCTCTTGCGGCAACAAATCCGTCTTGCCGTGGACTCCGAGGGAAAGGTTGACGGTATGCGGCTTGACGCCCAACTCCCGGCACATTGCCACGACCTCGTCAATCAATCCGCTGACGGTAATGGAGATACCGAAATCGGCGGCTTGGACGCGGCGGATGATCTCTCTCATGTTGGCGCGGCTAGGCACGGCGGCGGCGATGATCGGCGCGGCGCTGTCGTCGGCGCGCAGTTTCGCTTCCGTCAAGCCGTTGGTCATATTCTCGCCGGTGTCCATCCGGCCCGTGTTCGAGATGCCGACGTCGCACAGGATGTTGCGAATGGCTTGCAATTTCGGTCCGCAGCCCTCGCGGTTAAAGCCCGCAATTGTGCGCGCGATGAAAACATAGTCGTCCTGGAGTGATTCGATGGAACCCTGGCGGTGGAGAGAGTGCGTCATGTCCCGATCCTCAATCAATCAATGGTCGGCCCAGCCCCAAATTGATCTTGGCATTGGGGCGCGCGGGAAAGCCCAGCCGTTCCAAATCCGCCAGAACGGCGATCGCGCCGTCCGGCTCAAAGCGCGTGATCAGGTCGAGGGAGAAGACGGTGCTGATCTGCTGCGCGACGTGTTTGACAGCGGCGAGGACCTGGGGCAACCGGGCGACGGGAAAGCCGACTTCGACGATCGCGGACAGCACGCGCTCGTTTCTCACTTCGGGCTTGAACGCGCCGGTCGCCGGATTTTCAAACAGGGCGTAGACCGGGTTCTTTTCTTCAAAGTGGACGCCCACGGCAGCGAGCGCGCGCGTCGCCTTTTCCACATCGCCGAGCCGCGTGGCGATGCCGGGGCGACCAAATTCCAGCGCCATGCCGTAGTCGCCGCGCTTGAAGCGCCCCGTGACGTCGTTCGTCTTCATTTCCTCGGTGCCGCGTCCAACCCCTTGGGTGTGTGGATGGGGCACACTCGGATCGCTGTACTGCTTGCGAAGGACGCGGGGCCACCGATCGCTTTCGGGGGTCTGGAAGAAAGCGTCCACCGGACAGTTGCTCATGCGGAGGCAAACGCCGCACTCGACACATTCGTCTTCGTCAATGTACGCGCGCCGACCCTGTTCGTGAATCGCAGCGACCGGACAGTCCGGCAGACACACGCCGCAGCCAGTGCAATCGTCGTTGATGCGCATGGGTTGTTGTTGCTCCTCGAATGATGGGGAATGTGTGAGGCGTGTTCGGTGTTGCGTATTGCGTGAACGGAACACGCACTACGCAATACGTTGCGACAAACCTACTTCGCCAAGTCCGTGAGTAGTTCTGCCGCGCGTCTTTGGTTAAAAATGCCGCAGACGCAGGGTTTGGCGAGTTCGAGCGCGCCTTGTTCAGGCGTCAGGCTTCCCCGGCGCACTCGGTCTATCACGTCCTCCACCAGACTGGCAGAAGTCAATGCGTGACCGCACATGGTGGTGATCTCCATCAACTCGGCTTTGGGCAAGAGTTTCTGGTTGCCCCACACGCCGAGCGCGAGATCAATCGTATGGGGTTGCAAGCCCACTTGGTCACAAATCCCAAAGACCTGATCAATCAAGCCGCTGACGATGATCGAGATACCGAAATCACGCTCTTTGAGTTCGCGCAGCGCGTCCCGCAGCGACGCGCGATCGCTAAAGACCGCGCCGACAAATCCATTCGGCTTGAGTCCCGCGCGCAACGCGGCATCCGTCATCCCATGCGCCCGGGTGCCCGGCACGTAGAGACTGCCGAGGTTCGTCGGCGCGTGCTGATCAAAAACATCGAAGATCGCTTGCAGTTTCTCCAGGGTGCGCTTTTTTGCATCAGGGTTGACGATGTCGAACTGGCGCGCGACCATGGCGAGGACCGGGAAATCGTTCTTGAGGGATTCGCATGTTCCTGCTCGATGGAGTGAGTGGGTCATGGGATCAGGGGCCTCCCCAAGCCAACATTGATTTTGGCGTTCGGACGGATGGCGACGCCGGCGCGTTCGAGCCAGGGTACGACCGGAATCGTCTTGTCGGGATTGACGCGGGTGATCGCGCACAGACTAAAGACGGTGTCAATGTTGTCTTCGACCGAACGCAGCGCGGCAATCACGTCGGGGGTCTTTTCGATCGAGACGGTGAATTCGATAATCAGAGACAGCACGCGCTCGCCGAGAATTTCGGGCTTGAACGTACCGGTCGCCGGATCGGAGAGGAGCGGGAAGATGGGATTCTTTGCCTCGAACACCGCGCCGACCTTCGAAACCGCTTGGGCAACGGTTTGCGCGTCGGCGAAACTGGTGCTGATGCCGGGGCGTCCCATTTCGACGCCAAAACCAACCTCGCCGAACTTGAAGCGCCCGGTGCGGTCGTTGGTCTTGCCCTCTTCGGTGCCGCGCCCGCCCGCCAGCGTCACCGGGGAAATGGCAATCGGGTCGCTAAAGTACCGGCGCAGATTGCGCGGGTACGGGAGTTCCGCGACCTCCAACTGGATCATCGCGTCGACCGGGCATACGACGCATCGGGTACACACAGCACATTCGACGCACTTGTCCTGGTCGCTGACGGCGACGCCGCCCTCCAGGGTGATTGCGCCTATCGTGCAGTAAGGCACACACACGCCGCAGCCAATGCAATCTTCGGTGATGCGCAACTCACTTTCTCCTTGTCGCGCTAGGCAAAATTGTCTTTGAGACTCTCGAGCAAACGCTGCGAGGCTTGCAGAATGTGATCGTGCACCAACACTTCTGCCCGCGCGCCGTCGCCGGCAATGACCGCCTTGGCGATCGCGGTGTGATCTTTCAACACTTGCTTGGGACGCCCCGGCAGAGCGATCGAAGCCGTGCGAAAGCGCAGGACCGAATCGCGCAGTTGGTCGAGCACCTTCTTCAAGGTCGCGTTGCGACTGGCGTCGATCAGCACTTTGTGGAACTCGATGTCGTAGGTGGTCAGGGCTTTGAGGTCATCCGCCGCGATCGCCGCGCGGGAATGTTCCAGGATCTCGCGCAGTCGGTCGCCTTGTTCTTTGGTAATGTGTTGCGCGGCAAGGCGGCAACCGAGCGCTTCGAGCACTGCCCGGATCGCATAGACTTCTTCGATACTGGTGCGCGTGAGCGAGCCGACGACCATGCCTTTGCCGGCGGCGGAGACAAGTTGTTCTTGCTCCAGCCGGCGAATCGCCTCGCGGACGGGGTTGCGGCTGACGCCCAGTTGTTGAGCGATCTTTGTTTCTACCAAGTGTTCGCCGGGCTGAAGTCTACCTGCGATGATGGCTTGCTTCAAGCGCTGATAGACTTGATCGTGCAGGGGGCGATTGCTTTGGATCGTGGACTCAAAGAGATGGTTGTCCAAATGGCACCTGGTCTTTCTCCTGCGACCGCTACTGTGTACTGTATACAGTATACAGCGGTTCGGTGGCTTTGTCAAAATTCTCGTCCGCTGGCGTCGCAAATGCCGCCAGTCTACGCGCTGCGATATAACTTGGTCAACACAAACTCATCGTGCCGCAACACTTCGGTACAAGTCGCGCGTCCGTTGATCGTGCGCTCCAACATCTTGAGCAAG
>DHFK01000166.1:24687-29498 GCA_002400365.1 Anaerolineales bacterium UBA4826
ATCACCGGGATGACCGGGTTGCCGATAACGTTACCCTGCCCGGTCGGGAAAAAGTGGACTACCGCACCGGCGGCAGCGCACAGGGTCACCATCTCGGCGGCGGCGCTGGACGAATCCATAAAACTCAAGCCGGGTTGGCGCGGCTCTTGCGCTGGCTTGAGAAAATCCACGATCTTGCAGCGCCCGGCTTTTTGGATATTGCCCATGGCTTTTTCTTCGATGGTCGTCAGCCCGCCGCGAATGTTGCCCTCGGTCGGCTGTGAGCCGAGCAGGGAAACGCCCTGGCTCTCGACGAGGCGCTGATAGTCGTCGAACGCGGCTTTGAACTGCGCGGCGATTTCCGGCGTAACGCACTTGTCCATGATAATGTCCTCGCCGCCGGTGACCTCGGTCGTCTCGCCGAAGATGAGCGTCGCGCCGGCGTCCGCCAAGCGCTCGAACGCGCGACCAACGGTCGGGTTCGACGCGAGGCCGGAGGTCGTGTCCGATTCGCCGCACTTGCAACTCATCGTCAAGTGGTTGACGGAAAACGGCTCGCGTTGGATTTCGGTTGCGGCGTGCACGAATTCCTTTGCCCTGCGCGATGCCGCTTCAATCGTCTTGAGATCGCCGGCGCGCTCGATGCTAAAGCCCGCGACCGGCTTGCCGGTCTTTGCAATTTCCTTGACGATGCGCTCGGTCCACACCGGCTCGATGCCGATGACGATCGCGGCGGCGCAGTTCGGATTGCGCCCCTGCCCCGCGAGCGTCCGCAACGTCAATTCCAGGTCTTCGCCGAATTGCAGACGACCGTACGGATGCGGCAGCGCCAGCGTGCCGCGGATATTATGCGCGACGCCCAGCGCCGCCGCGTTCGACAAATCGTCCACCGGGATGATGAGGACGTGATTCCGCACGCCGAAGCGTCCGTCCGGTCGGCGATAGCCGGTGAATTTGAGATCGGTTGCCTTGATCATGCTTTCCACCTTTTCGTTTCCAGATTGTGCGTGTGCACATGCGCGCCGCGCGCCGCGGCTTGCGACGCCACGCCGATCACGCGCCCGTACTCGATGACGTCCTTGCCGCGCGCGAGGTCGCGCAGCGCGACCTTGTGTCCGAGCGGCACGTCGGTGACTAGCCGGAGCGCGCCGACCGGCTTGCCTTCGAGTGTCACCGCGCTCACTGCGCTCCCGGCTTTCAAATCCTCGACGGCGATACCCACGTCGTCGTCTGGTTCGTGCAAGAGAATTCCGTGCTTCATAAAACCTCCTTTTGATTTTCCTCTTTCAATAGAGCGGAGCATTTCATTCACAAGGTCCCAAAGTTCGTGATGGCTTGGCGAACTGGGACGCGGCTCACTCCCAACTTACGATATGTTCGGTTCACTGTCAAATCCAACCCCCCTTGCTTGACAGACCAATGGTGATGTGGTAGAAACATCACTATCATTTTCAACACCGCGGGCGCGCCCGCGCGCGGGCAGTTTTACGAGGAGTTGTTCATTCGCCGTTGGCGCACCAGCAGTCGGATGAAATTTGCCATAGAGATCATAGAGCACACCGAGGAACAACTCTATGTCCGCTGTGTCCTCTATGGCTATTCAAGGGAGACAACATGGCAAACCTCGGATTCGTCGGTCTCGGCGTGATGGGCAGTCGCATGGCAAAGCGCTTGCTCGACGCCGGGCACACGGTCACCGGGTACAACCGCACGCAATCGAAAGCGCAGTGGCTGCTGGACGCCGGGATGAAATGGGGCGACTCGCCGCGCGCGGTTGCGGAAGCGTCGGACGTGGTACTCAGCATGGTGACGAACACCGCCGCGCTGCACGCGGTCGCGCTCGGCGCGGACGGCATTCTGGCGGGGTTGAGCCGTGGCAAAATTTACGTGGACATGAGCACGGTCAGCCCGGCGGCAAGCCGCGAACTCGCGCAGCAAGTTGCCGCGCAGGGCGCGCAGATGCTCGACGCGCCGGTGTCAGGCAGCGTCATCACCCTGGAACAAGGCAATCTTTCGATCATGGTCGGCGGCGACCCGGCGACGTTTGAAAAAGTAAAACCGCTTCTGCAAGCCATCGGTCCGAAAGTGAATTACGTCGGCGCGAACGGCTTGGCGGTGACGATGAAGATCGCGACGAACCTGAGTCTGGCAGTGCAGATGCTCGCGTTCAGCGAAGGCGTCCTGCTCGCCGAAAAAGCCGGCATCGCGCGCGAAACCGCCGTCCAGGTATTGCTCAACAGCGTCATCGCTTCGCCGATGGTCAAGTACCGCGGACCGTTCGCACTCAAGATGCCGGACCAAGCCTGGTTCGACGTGAACATGATGCAGAAAGACATGCTCCTCGCGCTGGAACTGGGGCGCACGCTCGACGTGCCACTGCCGACGACCGCGGTGACGAATGAATTTCTCACNNATTGCGTGTTTCGTGTTCCGTTACGCACCACGCAATACACAACACGTGAACAGGTGAAACGAATGACTCTGGCAAAAACCAATCTCCAATCTCCAATCTCCAATCTCCAATGCGATGTCGAACAATCCCTCCACATGTACCAGCAAATGGCAAAGATCCGCGCGTTCGAGGAAAAGGTAAACGAACTCTACCAAAGCGCCAAGATGCCGGGCCTCGCGCACCTCTACACCGGCGAGGAGGCGATCGCGGTCGGCGTCTGCGAGGCGCTGCGCCGCGACGATTACATCACGAGCACGCATCGCGGGCACGGGCACTGCCTCGCCAAAGGCGCGGCGGTGGATCGCATGTTCGCCGAATTGCTGGGCAAAGCCGCCGGCTATTGCCGCGGCAAGGGCGGCTCGATGCACATCGCCGACCCGGAGTCCGGCAACCTGGGCGCGAACGCGATCGTCGGCGGCAGCGCGGGCATCGCGACCGGCGCGGCGTTTTCCGCCAAGATGCGCCAGAGCGATCAGGTCGCGGTCTGCTTTTTCGGCGACGGCGCGCTGGGCCAGGGCTTGCTGTACGAAGTGATGAACATGGCGGCGCTCTGGAAACTGCCCGTGATCTACATCTGCGAGAACAACCTCTACAACGAGTACACCCATTACTCTGAGACGACCGCGGGCGAACTGACCGCGCGCGCTAAAGCGTTCGGCATCTATTCCGAGATCGTTGATGGGCAGGACGTGCAACTGGTGTACGCGACGATGCAGCGGCTAGTCGCGCGCGCGCGGCGCGGCGAAGGTCCGGCATTCTTGCAGTGTGACACGTACCGCTATTACGGTCACCACGTCGGCGACATCAATCGGACGCACTATCGCTCGAAAGCAGAAGAGCAAGAATGGATGACGACACGCGATCCGCTCAAGATATTGGCGGAGCGGCTCATCGCGCAGAAACTCACCGACCAAAGCGTGCTCGACAGAATTGATGCCGAAGCGCAAGCCGAAGTGGAAGCCGGCGCGCAGTTCGCGCTGAGCGCGCCGTTCCCGGACGTCCGCGAGGTGGATCAAGATGTGTATGCGTGAGGACGTGCGGCGTGTGGCGTTTCGCGCAACGGAACACGCAACACGGAACACGTTGTCGGAGTGAACGCTATGAATGATCGCGAACTCACCTTCGCCGAAGCGATTCGCGAAGCGCTGGCGGAAGAAATGCGGCGTGACCCGCGCGTCTTTATTATCGGCGAAGACGTGGCAGAAGCGGGGACGCCGTTCAAAGTGCTTGCGGGTCTCGTCGAAGAATTTGGCAAAGATCGCGTGATTGATACGCCGATTTCCGAACAGGGCTTTGCCGGCTTGGGCGTCGGCGCGGCGATGACCGGCATGCGCCCGGTGGTTGATTTGATGTTCGGCGATTTCCTGACGCTGGCGCTAGATCAAATCGTGAATCAAGCCGCCAAAGTGCGCTATATGTCCGGCGGCAAATTGAAAGCGCCGATCGTCTTTCGCACCACGCTCGGCGCGACCCGGCGCTCTGCCGCGCAGCACTCGCAGTCGCTGCACGCGTGGGTGAGCCACATTCCCGGGCTGGAGGTCGCGCTGCCCTCGACGCCGTACGACGCGAAGGGGTTGCTCAAGACGGCGATCCGCGATGAAAACCCGGTCGTCTTTTTCGAAGACAAGATGATGTACAAACTCAAAGGTCCCGTGCCAACGGACGATTACACGATCCCGTTCGGCGTCGCGGACGTCAAACGCGCCGGCACAGACATCACGATCGTCGCGACGAGCAGCATGGTGCAGGTCGCGCTCGGCGCGGCAAAACGGCTCGACGAAATCGGCGTCAGCGCGGAGGTGATTGACCCGCGCACAACCTTCCCGCTCGACAAACCGGCGCTCATCGAATCGGCGAAGAAAACGTCGCGCGCGCTCGTCGTGGACGAAGGATACGAGCGCTACGGCGTGACCGCGGAGATCGCCTCGGTGATCGCCGATGGCGCGTTCTATTATCTCGACGCGCCGGTCAAGCGGATGGGCGCGCTGGATGTGCCCGTGCCGTTTTCGCCAGTGCTGGAAGACCTGACGGTGCCGACAGAGCAGAGCGTGTTCGAGATGGCGAAGATGCTGTGCGGTAAAACGTAAAGCGTAATCTTACCTTTCACGTTTTACGCTTTACGAAGGTAACTGCATTACGGGAGACAACTTGGCAACTAACGTCATCATGCCTGCGCTGGAGATGGCGCAGGAAACCGGCAAGATTCTGCGCTGGCTCAAGCCCGAAGGCGCGTCCGTGACCAAGGGCGAGCCGATCATGGAAATCGAAACCGACAAGGTTACGGTCGAGATCGAAGCGCCGGCAGCCGGCACGCTGGCGAACGTCACCGCGCGCGCAGGCGCTGTGATCCCGGTCGGTCAAACGATCGCGCTAGTTCTCG
>DHFK01000167.1 GCA_002400365.1 Anaerolineales bacterium UBA4826
CTCTCACGCGTTTTGCCGACTAATTCGCCTCGCGAAACGCCTAATAACGCTTCGAGTTTCCGGTTGAGAAGCATGAAGCGCCCATCAACGTCGAGAACATAGATGAGTGAGGGGCTGTTGTCGATTATGTTCTGCAGGAATTGTCTGCCCTCTCGCAGTTCCTCTTCCGCCTGCTTGCGCTCGACGGCTGTAGCCAGGATGTTGGCGATGCCCTGGACGAAGTGAATATCGTCTTCGGTGAATGTTCGTCGGCGGGTTGTGTGCGCGCCCAGGACGCCAAAGGGTCGCTCCTTGCTAGCAATGATGACGCTCATCCCGCTGATCACCCCGTGCTCGCGCAGCAGCGGCGGCCCGCTGAAGCGTATTTCTGTACGCAGGTCTTCGACGATCACCGGCCCATCGGAAAGCAAAGTGTAGCCCGCCTGTGAGTCAGTTCCTGTGCCCACTGTGGCGTGCCCCACATACCCTTCCTTCCANNCGTTGACCGAATTCGGCAACCGCGGCTTGCTGGCGTACGCGGATTTTGATTTCTGCTTCGTCGTGTTTGCGTTGGGTGATGTCTTCCAGACTCCCTTCGATGTGTAGAATTCTGCCTTCGGCATCGCGGACGGCGCGGGCATTTCTACGCGTCCAAATGATCGTTCCGTCGCGCCGGCGCATTGGCGCTTCGAAATCACGCACAATCCCCTCGCGCTCTAGCAGCGCCTTACAGCGTTCAAAGTCTTCGGGGTCAGCATACAGGTCAGTCACATTGACCATCAGCAGGGACTCACGGTCGGGGTAGCCAAACATCTCGACGAGCGCTCGATTGGCATCGAGAATCTGTCCCGCCGGAGTGACGCTGCATAGCCCGATCGGCGTGTCCTCGAAGAGACTGTGGTAACGCGATTCGGCTTCCCGTACTGCCTGGCGGTGCCGGGTGCGTGCCAGCGCTGCCCGCACGGCTCCCGGCAGGCGGACGCGATGGTTGGGCGACTTGAGGACGTAGTCGTCCAAACCGGCCTTCATCGCCTCCACCGCTATTTCCTCACTGCCGGTAGCGGTGAGCATGATCACCGGACGGTCGGGATAGCGCGCCTTGACTACACGCAGAACGGTCAGACCATCAGTCCATCTCAAGCGATGGTCGGTGATCACCAGGTCAAAGGCGCCTCTCTCCAGCGTTTGAGCAAGAGTTTGATCCTCGATGATGTGCCCCACCTGGAGGCCGGGAAACTCGCGGCTCAGTTCGCGCCCAATGAGGGCACGCATACCCGGGTCATCATCAAGCAGGACGACACGCAGGGGCGCTTCTAGCGGCAGGGCGAGGGTGTGCACCACGTCCAGCAAAGCCTCGGCTGTCACCGGTTTGAGCAGGTAGGAATTGGCGCCCAGATCATAAGCCCGCTTGAGATCGGTCGGCGCTTTGGAGGCGGTCAGCACCACCACCGGCAGGTGCTTCAATCCGGGTTGCTGGCGCAGCCATTCCAGCACCTCAGATCCCGATTTGCGCGGCAGTTTCAGATCGAGCAAGATCAACCTGGGCAGCGGGTAGCGTCCCCGGTCCGCATAGTCACCTTGCCCCGACAGGTAGGCGATTGCTTCCTGCCCGTCTTTCACGATTTGGATGGGATTGGAGAGATTCGCTTTGCGAAATGCCCGCTGCGCCAGCAGGATGTCGCCGGGATCGTCTTCTGCCAACAAAATAGTCTCTGGTATCGCGTTCATATTCTTACCTCCACCGTTCAGCAAGTCTTCAATTCAATCCAGAACTTGCTCCCTTTGCCGATGTCCGATTCAACGCCGACGCGTCCTCCCATTCGCTCGACGCCTCGACGCACAATGCCCAGGCCGACGCCGGTGCCTGGATAGATTTCCATCCCGTGCAGCCGTTCGAAGACGCGGAAGATTCGCTCGTGATGCTCCGGGGCAATGCCGATGCCGTTGTCTTCGACCCAAATTCGGACGTTAGAAGTTGGACGTTGGAGGTTGGAATCTTCTCCAACCTCTAACTTCCAATCTCCAACCTCTAATCTCCTCTCCGTCCACACGCGGACGCGCGGCTGCACGCCGGGGGCGACAAACTTGATGGCATTGCCGATAAGATTCGCGATGATCTGGATCAGGGTCGCGTGATGCCCCATCACCTGCGGGAGCGGTTCTTCCACTTGCACCTGCGCGCCGCGTTCTTGAATTTCGGTTTGAAGTTGCTCCAAGACTTTTGTCAAGACCGAGCCGAGGTCAATCGGCTGGAATTGCAGTTCGGCGCGGCTGAGGCGGCTGTAGTCGAGCAAGTCTTGGATCAAGTCGTCCAACTGCTGGGCGTCGGCGGCGATGTGGCGGGCGTACTCCTGACCGGTCGCATCCAAGCGATCGGCATAGTCCTCCAGCAGCGCGTTGCTCAGACCTTGCATGACCGAGAGGGGCGCGCGCAAGTCATGCGAGACCGAATAGACAAACGACTCCAGTTCGGCATTCGCTTCCGCCAACTGCGCGGTGCGTTCATCCACGCGCTGTTCGAGTTCGACGTTGAGTTTGCGGAGTTGTTCCCATGCCCGCTGGCGCTCGGTCACATCTTCCAGAGAAAAGACCAGTAATTTCACTTCCCCCGGGTCGTCCAATATGGGTACCAGCGTCCAGTTCCAGTATGTGACTCCCCACTCGGGGTGATCCGGAAAGACAAAAGGATTAGCAATGGCTTGGAACGGGGTCTTGGTCTGCACGACCCGTTCGAATATCACCTTGACCTCCGAGGGGTAGAACTCGAAATGGTTGTGTCCCGGAAAATCCGCTACCTGGCGTGCGCACGCGCGCGCATACGCCTCGTTGACCCGGATGAAATTGAAATCTTTGTCTAGAAACACGAGTGGGGTAACTGTGCCAGTGAACAATGCCTCCCAGATCTTTGCTTGTTCAGCCAAAGCCGCTTCCCCCCGCTTGCGCGCGGTGATGTCACGCACGTGTACCAGATAGCCATTCATGGCGCCTTTGTCTGCGACCATCGGGGTGATGAGACAATCCAGAGAACACTTTCCCGACTTTGTGGTTTCGTACAATTTTCCCTGCTTGACGAGGTCGAAATCGAAGGACGCTTCGTACTTTACCGGCGCGCTACTGAGAAGTTTTACTCTCGCATCTTGGGGGAGATTGGGGTCATTGAAAAGATCAAACCCCATCACCGCTTTGAGGTCGGACACGCCGAATATGGCAAGGCACGCCGGGTTCGCATCAATCAACCGTCCTTCTGAATCGTATACCTCGATCCCGACGGGCGATTGTGCGTAAATGCTTCTGAATTTCGCTTCGCTCTCCCGAAGGGCATGCTCCGCCCACAGGCGGTCGGTGACGTTCAGCAGGGTCAGGATCAGTCCAGCCACTGCACCGTCTGGGTTTTTGATCGGCACCAGACTCCAATCCCAGTAACTCACCCCCCGCTCCAGATGCTCCGCATACTCGAACGGTTTGGCAAACGCAAAGTGGGGTTTTCCTGTTTCAACGACTTGTCTGAAGATCGCCTCGTTTTCGGCATCGGGATAAAGCGCGAAATGATTCTTGCCGGGGAAGAAGGCGGGTTCGCGTTCATCTGCCAGAGCATAGGCACGGTTGACCCTGATGAAGTTGAACTGAGGATCGAGATAAGCCACCATCATGTGCGTATGGTCAAAGATTGTCTCCAGAAGTTGATGGGCTTGACGCAGCGCCTCTTCCGCCTGCTTGCGCTCGGTGATTTCCTTATCCGCACGCGCGAGGGCTTGGCACACCGCGCGGAGCGCGAGAAAAGTCAGACTGCCACTCCAGGCGAAGATCGCGGTATAGGCGATCCACTGCGTGATCGTAACCGAATAATCCGGGCGCGGCAACAGTCCAGCATTTTCCGCCCCAATCAATCCACCGATCAGAAGCGAAGAGAGCGCGGTGGTGATCATCATCCCCCGCAGGTCGAACAACAAGCCCCCGGTGATGACCAGCAACATGTACATCGTCGTGGCGGGCGCGCGAATGGTTCCGATGCTTGCCACGCTTGCCGTGATCAGAACGGATCCCACTGTCATCAGTCCAATGCTTGCCAGTTGCACTCTGCCGCGTTGCATCCACGCGCGCAAGACGAAGAACAAGCCAAGCGCCAACACATTTGCTCCGAGTACTGGCAACGGAGTCCTTCCGCCCAGTAGGTCGCCGACGAGAATCACTGGCATAAGCGTTGCAATGTTAATCAAAACAGAGTTGAGCAAATCGGCACGGCGCGTCTTGATTTCATCTCCTGGGAAGATTGGCGGCGCTAACCAGCGTTTGATCTGAAGCATCATCGGATCACCTCCTGTCTCGCTATCGAGAGGAAATTGGACAAGTTTATGCCCGTGTAACGCGAACGTGGAGTCAAGTAACTGAAATCTCTTTCATCGTCCACCTTATCGTACCGTCATCGCTACGGAACATTGAATCGAAAAAAGCGCCAACCCGAAGAGGGTTGGCGCTGGTTGACCGCACCCGTTTATCCCCACCGGGCTGAGGGTCATTTTCATGCTCAGTGTATCACCAATTGCGGGTAGCGTCAATGGGAAATGGTATCGTCCGAAGTAAAAAGCCCGCGCTGGCGCGTTGCCAGCACGGGCTGATCCTTCATTGACCGGATCGAGATGGCTCTCGGTCCGGACACGCGTCATCAAATGAGCCGCATCGAGCCACCCCTATTATAAAGCCGACTCGACAATATCACCGAATTTCGGAATACCGCATAGGGCGATGCCCTATTGATCTTGTGCGCGTAGCCTTTTCTTGCGCTGTGAGCGAACGACTTTGAACCGCGCGCACGCTGACGATTCCTGGCGCATCCACGCAGGCGCGGTGTCTTCCCTTTGGAGTCTATCGCTTCTGGGCCCGAAGCGACTGTGCGGTGATGGATTCGCGCTCAAGATGTTCACGCACAATTGACGTGAGCGCGGTGATGAACGCGGGGCTTGCGTTCGGCGACTCGATGCGGTGCATTGCGAGCCCAAGCGTTTTCGCACGCTGCGCGCATTCCACATCAAGATCGTACAATATCTCCAGGTGATCGGCAACGAAACCAATGGGCGCGATCAGGACACGACGTTTCCCTGCGCGCGCGATTTCATCCAGCGTACTGAGAATCTCAGGGCTTAACCACTTTTCACCTGTGCGTCCGGCGCTCTGGTAGGCCAAGCGCCATTTCTTCAATCCGATCAACGGAGCGACACCTTCGCACGTCTCGCGCAACTCTTGCGGATACGGATCATTCGATTGCAAGATACGTTCGGGCAGACTGTGCGCGGAGAAAATCACTTCGAGGTCATCCCAACTCGCCGCGCCAAACTTTGCCCGCCCGCCTAGCATTCGTTCTGCAACCGATTGCAGGAACAGCGGATGAGCGTTCCAGCTTTCGATGTGCGTCACATCGAGCGCTGCGCCGGCTTGCTCCATTGCCGCGCGCACGCGCTGAAAATAGCCATCAATGCTGAAGCGGGAATAATGTGGCGCCAGCACGAGTGCGATCACACGGCGCAAGCCGTCGCGCACAATTTCGTCTACCACCTGCGCGATGTACGGATGCCAGTGTTTCATCCCGATGTACACGCGAAATTCATCGCCGAGTTGCGCCTGCAACGCGCGCGCCTGCGCGCGCGTGATGTCGAGCAACTGGGTGCGACCGCCAATGCGCTGATACCGCGCAATCAATTCACGCAAGTTCTCTGGCGACGGCTTACGCCCGCCGCGAATATCCGTGTGATACGGCCCGATCTCATCCAGGGTGTTGGGCGTGCCATATGCCATTAGCAGGACGGCGATTTTGCCTGCGCTATTTTCCATGACTATGTACAACCTCAATCAACCGCTCCACATTTTCCAGCGGTGTATTCGGCAAGACGCCGTGACCCAGATTGAAAATATGTCCGCGTCGTCCATGGGCTTGCGCGAGAATTTCGTGCGCGTGTTGCTCGACGCTGTCAGGCGAGGTGAGCATCACTGCGGGATCGAGATTGCCTTGCAACGCCACATCGCCAAGACGCTCCCACGCATGATCCAGTGGCACACGCCAATCAACCCCGATGACAGCCGGTCCTGAGCCCGTCGCAGGACCGCCGGCTTCCTTCAGCAGTTCAAGCAGCGTCGCCGTGCCCGTGCCAAAATGAATGCGCGGCACGCCCGTCGGCGCAAGCGCGGCGAAGATTTTTTTCGAGTGCGGTAGGACGAATTCACGATAATCGCGCGGGGAGAGCACACCGACCCACGAATCGAACAACTGCACTGCTTGTGCGCCGGCGCGGATTTGCGCGAGCAGATAGGCCGCAATCGTCTGCGCAAGTTTGTCCATCAGCGCATGCCACGCAGGCGGATCGCAGTGCAGCAGTTTCTTCGTCAGCAGCAGCTCGCGCGACGGCTTGCCCTCGACGATGTAACTCGCCAGGGTGAACGGCGCACCCGCAAAGCCGATCAACGGCACGCGCAGTTCGCGGCGCAACAGGCGCACCGCTTCGATCACGAACGGTACAGCGCGCTCCGGTTCAATCACGCGCAGTGCATCCGCGCCGCGCTGATCGCGCACAGGATTCGCGACGACGGGCCCGACCGACTCGACGATATTGAAATCTACGCCCATCGCGGCTAGTGGAATCATGATGTCGGAAAACAAAATCGCCGCATCGAGATCAAAGCGCCTGAGTGGTTGCAGCGTCACCTCGACCGCGAGTTCGGGCGTGCGGCACATCGTCAGCATATCGTACTTTTCGCGCAGCGTGCGGTATTCGGGCAGGTAGCGCCCGGCTTGCCGCATCAACCAAATCGGCGTGCGGTCCACTGGCTCGCGGCGACACGCGCGGAGAAATCTATCGTTCATCGAAAATCTGCCTGCGGAACGGACAAAACGTAGATCGTAATTTGCGTTTCACGTTTTACGCTTGCGGCTCGTACGGACAAAACGGATCGCTCTCCAGCGCGTCGCCGGTGTACGCAAACGCGCGCGCGCGCGAACCGCCGCAGATCATGCGATGTTCGCAGCGTCCGCACTTGCCTTTGAATTCGTTCGGGTCGTGCAGATTGCGAAACACGGGCGCGTTGCGATAAACGTCCGCAACGTTATCCTTGCGCACATTGCCGACGTTCAGCGGCAAAAACCCCGCGGGATAAATCGCGCCCCTGTTTGAAATGAACAGGATGCCGTGACCATCGCGGATTCCAAAGCCGTGATAGACCGAGGTCCGTCGAATCTGGTCGGGCGGCATTCCTTCACCGCGCATGCGGCTCAGCGCAATCCGCCGATACGATGGCGCTTCGGTCGTCTTGATCGCGAACGGCGCGCCGCGCGCGCGGTCGTACACCCAGTTCAGGATTTCTTCGCCGCGCGCAGGCGACACGGCTTGCAGAACCTTACCGCGTCCGACCGCGATCAGAAAGAACAAACTCCAGCGCATCACCTTGAGCGTCTTGAGCAATTCATAAACCGCCGGCAAATCGTCAGCGGTTTCCTGGGCGACCAGCGTGTTGACCTGAATTGGCATTCCGAATTCTGCCGCGCGGTGCGCCGCGCGAACGGTCCAATCGAAACAGCCTGGCACACCGCGCACCGCTTCGTGCCGCGCGGCGTTTGAGCCGTCAAGTGAAAGCCCAAGACTTTGGATGCCGTGCTCTTTGAGCCGCGCGATAACTTGGCGGGTGAGATTGTTTGTCGCACTCGGTGTGATCGAAACGCTCAATCCTAGCCCGTTCGCATCGTCAATCAGATCGTACAGATCAGCGCGTTGGAGCGGATCGCCGCCCGTGAGAATCAGATGCGGCAGTGGATCGCCGAACGCCGCGATTTGGCGCAGGAGATGCTTGCTTTCGGCGTGCGTCAGTTCCCGTGGATGGGGCTCGGGCAGCGCTTCGGCGCGGCAGTGGCGGCAGGCAAGTCCGCATGCCTGCGTCATCTCCCAGTATACGATCATCGGATTCATTGCATAGTCGCGTGCGACGTGATGATGAGGTCGCGCGGTTGGTCTTATCACAACAGCCATGTTTGTTCTCCGTTTGCTTTCCATCCACCGCGGCAGCGGAGCAGAGAAGAAAACCTCACCCCGGCTCCCCGGCTCCGCTGCTCCCTTGCAGAATTTGTTCTGCCACGCGCGCGCCGTCCTGAATGCAATCCGGAATGCCGACGCCGTGGTACGCGCCGCCCGCGAGAGACACACCCGCGCGTTGCGCGAGCCGATCAATTTCCGCGACGCGCGCTTGATGTCCGACCGCGTACTGGGGATTCGCCTTGTTCCAGCGATACACTTTGGTCAGCACAGGCGTCGCGGTGACCCCCATCATCGCGCGCAATTCCTCGCGCGCCATTGCCGCGAGCGCGTCGTCGTCTTGCTCGACGAGATGCTCTGCGTGTGCGCCACCGATGAACGCGCGCACGAGCGCGTGACCCGCCGGCGCGCGCGCGTTGAATTTGGTGGACGACCATGTACACGCGATGATTTGGCGATGCTCGCTGCGCGGCACGACAAACCCAAAGCCGTCGAGCGGGTGCGCCAACTCATTGCGCTTAAAACCCAGCGATACCGTCGCGGTTGAGACATAGCGAATCGCGCGCAATGCATCTGCCAACGTGGGATTGATGTTCTGCACGAGTTCGGCCGTAGCGTACGCAGGTGTGGCAAAGACAACGTGATCGGCGCGGAGGCGTGCGCCCTCGTCTAGCGCAATAATGTACCCAGCGCCGTCGCGCGTCACGGAAACGGCACGCCGATTTGCAACGAGCGAGTCGTGATTCAACCGCGCGACAATCGCTTCGGTCATCTGTTGCAAGCCCCCGCGCAAAGTCATAAACATGGACGGCGCCGGTTTTACGTTCGACGATTTGCCGTTGCCGTTGCTTGGGACTGCGCGCTTTTGTGCGATCACGCCGCGCAAGAGACCGCCGTATTTTTTCTCCATCTCGAGAAAGCGCGGGAACGTGCTTTTCAAACTCAGGTTCTCGGCATCGGCGACGTAGATGCCTGCGATCATCGGCTCGGCGATTTTGTCAAGCGCTTCAGGGCCCAGTCGCCGCCTGACGAAATGGGAGAGACTCTCGTCGCCGTCGTTTGCGCGCGGCGGAATGAACACGTCCATGCCCATCCGCAGTTTTCCGAGCGGCGAAATCAGGGACGCCGTGACGAAAGGCATCACCTTCGTCGGAATAATCAGCATCACACCGTCAGGCATCGGGCGCAATTGCCCACGACTCCACACAAATACTCTGCGCCCGGCGTCGTTCGTGCCGATCAGTTGATCGCTCAGTCCCAGCGCGCGGCACAATTCGATTGCGGCGGGCTTGGTTGTCAGAAATGAATCCGGTCCGCCTTCCACGACGAAACCTTTTTCGCGCGCGGACGTAATCTTGCCGCCAAAGTTTGGCGCACTTTCGATCAGCGTGCAAACAATCGCGCCGCGCCCGCGTTCGTGCAAATAGTATGCCGTCGCTAACCCGGCAATGCCGCCGCCAATAATTGCAACTTGTTTCATCCCATCATCCCAGCCAGGCTGACGTTTCCGCGCGCGGACGATAGACGCGTGTCACACCGATTTCCCGCCAGCGCNNCCCGCCTCAAGGCTTGAATCCGGCAATGAATGCCTGCCAATTCGACGACGCCGAAAGGCCCTCAGGGAAAGATGTGCTCGTTCATCATTCCCTGCCGCGTGTCCTTGCGCATGAGGTACCAATCCGTTGTTTTGGAGCATGGATAGACGATCAAATAGCGTTGGCGCTCTGGCTCGAATTATCTCTGCGTTCTTGGCATCCTGTGCGGTTCATTGGATAGCCACCGCACGGCGTCTTTGGCGTGGTACGTCAGAATCATATCCGCGCCCGCGCGTTTGATCGCGGTGAGAATTTCCAGTGCGACTTGTTTCTCGTCGAGCCAACCGTTGCGCGCCGCGGCTTTGATCATCGAGTATTCGCCGCTGACGTTGTACGCGGCGACCGGGAGATCCACTGCGTCGCGGACGCGCCGGATGATGTCGAGGTACGCGAGCGCAGGCTTGACCATCACCATGTCCGCGCCCTCTTCGGTGTCGAGCGACACCTCGCGCAGTGCCTCGCGCGCGTTCGCGACATCCATCTGATACTGCCGCCGATCGCCAAACTGCGGCGGGGAAGCCGCCGCCTCACGGAACGGGCCGTAAAACGCTGAGGCGTACTTGGATGCATACGCGAGAATCGCCGTGTCCGGGAATCCCTCCGCGTCGAGCGCGGCGCGAATCGCGCCAACCTGTCCATCCATCATCGCGCTCGGCGCGACGACGTCTGCGCCGGCTGCGGCATGGGACACCGCCGTCAGTCCCAGGTACTTTAACGTCTCGTCGTTATCAACTTGTCCATCGCGCACGATGCCGCAGTGTCCCTGCGCGGTGTACTGACACATGCACACGTCGGTCATCACAATCAAATCAGGATTGACGCGCTTGCAGACGCGGATCGCTTCTTGCACAATACCTTGCTCGGCGTAATCTTCGGAGCCTAGTTCGTCCTTGCGTTCAGGCAAACCGAACAAGATCACCGCAGGAATGTCGAGCGCGCTCACTTGTTCGATTTCGTGCGCGAGCACGTCCAGCGATTGGTGGTACACGCCTGGCATCGAGCCGATTTCTTCGCGTAGGTTCGTGCCGTGCACGACAAAGAGCGGATAGATGAAATCGCGCGCGTTCACTTCTGTCTCGCGCGCGAGCGCGCGCAGATTCTCGGTGCGACGCAGACGACGCGGACGCACACCGAGGAAATGGGGTGTGGATGCCGTTGGCGGCGTAAATTTGATTTTCTGCTCAAGCATTTTCGCATTCCTTTGAGAACAAGGCGGACGCGGCCAAGTGTGGCGAAGAGACTAGTTTCCGCGTTCGTCGGCGTCTGGCTGCATCCCATAGAATTCCACCATCGCGCGCACGAGTCCATCCACCGTATGCTCGTCGGCGACCGCGTCCACGCGCAGACCCAGTGCGCGCGCCGTTTGTGCGGTCACCGGACCGATGCAGAACACGGCGGCGTTCGTGAGATTGTCGCGCGCGCCGTTGACCAGCGCGACCAAGTTGCGCACAGTGGAGGAACTGGTGAACGTGACCGCGTCCACGCGGGGCAACTCGTTCATTGGATTTTTCGGCGCGATGGTACGGTACGCATCCACGTCCGTCACCGCGACGCGGCGCGCTTCCAGTCCGCGCGCCAGCGCAGCGGAGGCAATGTCGGCGCGCAGGAGCAGTGCGCGCTGGCCGCGCTCAATTGGCAATTCGACGGCAATTTGCTCGCCGAGAAATTTCGTCGGCACGAAATCCACGCGCACGCCGAGTTCTCCGAGCGCGTGCGCAGTGGCGGGACCGATTGCCGCAACCTTCGCCGACGCGAGCCCAGTTGGCGATTGGCCGAGCGCGTGCAGACGATCCGCGACGGCGCGCACGCCATTCGCGCTCGTGAAAATCACCCAGTCGAATTCGCGCAGACGCGCAAGCGCGGCGTCAAGCGCGGCGAAATCGTCGAGCGGCGCGAAATCAATCGTGGGGAATTCTATCGGCTCGCCCCCGCGCGCGCGGATTTTATCCGCGAGCCCGGCCGCTTGTTCGCGGGCACGCGTGATCAGAAATTTCCGTCCGCGTAGGGGCGCGACGGGTTTCGTGCCTACAGCGCCGCGGGATAGCCGTTGCGCTAGTTCTGTGCCCAGTTCCTCCGCGCGCGTCCTGTCTCCGCGCATGTCGCCGCGCGTGATGCGCGTTCCATCGTCCGACGCGATGAGTGCGCGCAAATGCAGTTCGCCATCGCACATTTCCGCGTGCGCCCCAATCGGCATCCGACACCCGCCGCCGAGCGCGCGCAAGCATGCGCGTTCCGCCATTACTGCCGCGCGCGTTGGCGCGTGATCGAGTTGCGAAACGAGTGATGCAAGTTCGACAGCGTCTGCGCGGATTTCAAGCGCGAGCGCACCTTGACCTGGGTCGGGCAGGAATGTGTCGAGTGGCAAGTACTCGGTGATCTCGCTCGCGCGGCCAAGCCGAAGCGCGCCGGCGGCGGCAATCACGATCGCGTCGTAAGCGTCCGTTTGGGCTTTACGCAAACGCGTATCTACGTTGCCGCGCAGCGGAACGATTTGCACGTCGGGTCGCAACGCGAGGACTTGGGCGCTGCGTCGCGCGGACGCTGTGCCGACGCGCGCGCCACGCGGTAGTTGCATTAGACCGACGCGGTGCCGCGAGACAATGCAATCGCGTGGATCCGCGCGCGCGCTGATCGCGGCAAGCGTCAGTCCTTCGGTAGTCTCGGTTGGCAAATCCTTGAGACTGTGCACCGCGAGGTCAATTTCGTGCGCGAGCAGAGCGTTTTCGATTTCTTTTGTGAATACGCCCAGCCCACCGAGTTCGGCAAGCGAACGCGTCTGGTCTTGATCGCCGCTTGTCTTGATGATGCGCGTCTCGATTTGGAGATTGGGGACGAGACGCTCGAGCGCGGCGATGACGTGATTTGTCTGCCACTGGGCGAGCGCGCTGCCGCGCGTGCCAACGACAATTTTTGATTTAGGCTTGAGACTTGCTGGTTTATGATTTATCATCTGCGATTGCTTGCAATGCTTTTCCTGCGGCAGCGACCGTTCGCGCGATGTCCGCTTCGGTGTGCGCGAGCGAGACAAACGCGGCTTCAAATTGCGACGGCGCAAGATAGATGCCGAGTTCGAGCATTGTGTGAAAAAAGCGCGCATAGCGTCTTGTGTCCGCGGTCTTGGCGGATGCGTAGTCGGTCACGGGAGATGGAGTAAAGAACGCGGTCAGCATCGAGCCGACGCGATTGACCACCACAGGGATTTTCGCCGCGCGCGCCGCGTCATTCAAACCGCGCTCGAGTTGCGCGCCGCGCGCCTCAAGTTGTGCGTACGCGTTCTGGGTCGCCGCAATCGCGTCGAGTGTGGCAATGCCTGCTGCCATCGCGAGAGGATTGCCCGACAGCGTGCCGGCCTGATAAACAGGTCCGAGCGGCGCGACCATCTGCATAACGTCGCGGCGTCCGCCGTATGCGCCCACGGGCAGACCGCCGCCGATAATTTTGCCGAGGCACGTCAGGTCAGGTTTGATTTGATAGAGTGTCTGCGCGCCGCCCCACGCCACGCGGAACCCCGTAATCACCTCGTCGAAAATCAAGAGCGCGTTGTGTGCGCGCGTGAGACTCCACAAACCCGTGAGAAAACTCTTCTGCGACGGCACAACGCCCACATTTCCCGCGATGGGTTCAACGATTACCGCCGCGATTTCAGCCGAGTGTGCCTCAAAGAGTTTCACCACCGCATCCAAATCGTTGTATGGCGCACTGAGCGTCGTCGCCGTGATAGATTCGGGTACGCCCGCGCTGTCAGGCAGGGCGAGAGTGGCGACGCCCGATCCCGCTTTGGCGAGCAGAAAATCGGCGTGTCCGTGATAGCCACCGTCGAACTTGATGATCTTGTCCCGGCGCGTGAAGGCGCGCGCAAGACGAATCGCGCTCATTGTCGCTTCGGTGCCCGAACTGACCAAGCGCAACAGCTCGAGCGAGGGAAGCGCGCGCGTGATGCGTTTGCCCAGTTCGAGCTCCAGTTCGCACGGCGCGCCATAACTGGTGCCGCGCGTTGCCGCGTCTTGAATTGCCGTGACGACGCGCGGATGGGCGTGCCCGAGAATGAGTGGCCCCCACGATCCAAGGTAATCGAGGTACGCGTTGCCATCCGCATCGAATACTTGTGCGCCCGCGCCGCGCGCGATGAAGCGCGGCTCTCCGCCGACGCTGCGCCACGCGCGCACGGGGCTGTTGACGCCGCCAGGAAAAAGGCGGGACGCGGTTTCGAAGAATCTATGAGAGATTTCTGCCGGCATCAATTCTTGTTCCAATTCTCCTCCGCCGAGAGCGCAAAGAAAAAGGGTTAGCCCTGCGGTTCGCTTTCGGATAGCTCAAACAACTCGCGCAGCGCGGCGAGATAAACTTGCCCGTCGCCGCTTTGCACGCGTTCTTTCAAATGCGCCGTCGGCGCGGCGAGTAATTTGCTGACAATTCCTGCCGCGAGTGCCGCAATCACGTTGCGGTCGCGTGCGCTCAAATGCAAATGTCCCAGCTGACACATTGCCTTGTTCAGTTCCAGCGCGCGAATTGTCTCCGCGCGCGCGCGCAGTTCCGCGATCACGGGCGCCGCGCGGCGCGCCGCGAACCAGCGCTGGAACGCTTGCGCCTCTTCAGCGATGATGGTGCGTACCTTGGCCGCTTCTTTCTCACGCTCGGCGAGATTGTCCCGCGCGAGGCCTTGCAGGTCATCGAGATGGGAGAGATGCACATTGGGAATTTGCGCCGCGCGCGGGTCAATGTCACGCGGCATGGCAATGTCAATCAGCATCAGCGCGCGCGCCGAACGCGCAGCCATCGCGCGTTCGATCATCGCCGCGCTAAGAATGGTGTGCGGCGCGCCCGTCGCGCTGATCACCACGTCGGTTTGGCTCAGCGCGGCTTCGAGTTCAGAAAATGGAATCGCGTTGCCGCCGAGGTCGCTCGCGATTTCCAGCGCGTGATCGAACGTGCGGCTCGTGACGCGGAGCACGCTCACGCCATCGGCACAGAGATTTTTCGCGACCCGTTGTCCCATTTCGCCCGAGCCGATCACGAGCACGGCGCGGTCTTGCAGCGTGCCGATTTTCTGCCGCGCCAGTTCGACCGCGGCGTACGCGACGGATGCCGCGCCGCGACCGATTGCGGTTTCCGTGCGCGCGCGTTTGCCCGTGTGAATTGCCGCGTGAAAGAGCGTGGTGAGGATCGCGCCGAGGGTGTGCTGCTGTTGAGCGAACTCGTAGGCTGCCCGCACCTGCCCGAGAATCTCAAATTCGCCGACGATCATCGAATCGAGCCCCGCCGCCACGGTCAGCGCGTGCACGACCGCGGCGTGCTCGCGACGCGCGTAGAGGCAGTGGTCGAACGCAAAGGAAGCGAACTCGCGGCGCGCGGCAAAGAAATCGTGCAGCGCGGCTTCACCACGCAAAGGATCGCCCGTGACGGCGTACACTTCGGTGCGATTGCAGGTAGAAAGAATCAGTGCTTCGGCAAGTGGACTGGAAGGCGCAATGAGTTGGGGCAATGCGTGCGCAAGGTCTTGGCGCGTGCAGGCGACTTGTTCCCGTACGTGAATCGGCGCGGTGGTGTGGTTCAATCCCACCATCAGAATGGTTGGATTCACAAGCGAACTCCTGAAATCCTTCAAATGCTCCTACTGGTACGCGTCGAGCAGGGCAAGCAGAATTTCGTCGAGGAACGCGCTGACGCGCTCGAACAGTCGCGCATCTTCCTCGTCGCCGGTACGCGAACCGAGTTTGTCGCTGAGCACCGTTTTCAAAATGATCTGGCGGAAATAGATTGTGGCGCGCGCGGCGTTCCCGGCAGACAACCCGTTGGCTTGAAATGTGCGACCGTACTCGCGCGCGATGCGCCGGCCTTCATCCAGGAAATGATCGCGCGCCTCGGGTTCTTCCACAAAGGCAACGACGCACGCGAGCAAATGCTGACCGATCTCGCGTTGCTGCTGACGCTGCTCGGCACTAAGCTTGGTGCCGAGATGCTGAAACCAAGGGGAGTGCTTGAGCGGGTGAGTCTCTAGTTCTGCCCGAACTACGCGGAGGGCATGTTCCCTCGGAGAAGAATGGTTGTCACTCGGGGATTGGGATTGGTGATTGAGAAAGTCTTCGAGACCAAAAGCGGAAAAACGACGATGTCCACCTGCGGTACGATAACTGGGCAACACGCCCGCATCAGCCCACTCGCGGACCGTGCCGATGTGGACACCGAGCAAACGACTGGCTTCGCGAATCGTGAGCCAGTCGCGTGACGCGATCTTCATCAATAAAACCCTCCGTCAGGTTAGATTGCCATCTTGACAACCTATCACACCTTACAGCACTCGGGACTGAGTTTGGTCAAAAACCAATATCAATTCGGTGAGAATTCAGCAGTAAACCTCTTGGATCTTTCCGAAATCTATGTAAATCTAGGTCCTGTCTTGGCTATGGTCCTCAGCCGTGCCCGCTAGCACCACACCGAATCGTGGACGGGTCTGCGCGTGACTGACGCGTTCCAAGACCGTCAAAATCCTGCCCGAGCATGCGCGCGACCACGTCGTGATCGCGGTGGGGGCCAAGCACATAGAGCGACACTTGTTCATGCGTAAAGACCCACAGCCAGGCGGGATGTCCGCCGACTTTCCAGCCCGTTTCATCCGCATGGACTGCGGCACTCGGGCACAACTGGGTTTGCAGGTCGG
>DHFK01000014.1 GCA_002400365.1 Anaerolineales bacterium UBA4826
CATGACTTTGGTGATGGCGGCGGTGAGGGTAGTCTTGCCGTGATCCACGTGCCCGATCGTCCCGACGTTGACGTGCGGTTTAGTGCGTTCGAATTTTTGCTTTGCCATTTGAATGATTCCTCCTGAGAATGGAGCCCTCGATGAGACTTGAACTCATGACCTCTTCTTTACCAAAGAAGTGCTCTACCACCTGAGCCACGAGGGCGCATGTAATTTCAGATTTCAGATTTTCAAAATCACAAATCTGAAATCTGCAATCATAAATGGGTTGTGGGGAGGGAGAGATTCGGACTCTCATAGCCGCAGGGCATCGATTTTACAGACCGACGCGACTCACCACCTTCGCCGCCTCCCCGGGTCCATTTCAGATTGCCGATTTTCCGCCCCAATCCGCAACCCGAGATCGCCTGGAGCTGGCGGTCGGATTTGGACCGACGACCTGCCACTTACAAGGCGGCTGCTCTACCAACTGAGCTACGCCAGCATCAAAGCGCAAGCGATTATATACGCGCTTGGAGAAAAAGTCAAAACAACAAGGTCGTTTTTCCTTTACAGTACCATCACCACTCGCTCATGGCTGCTCAACTCATAGTACAACGCGTCGAGTTGCTCGCGGCTCGTGGCGACGAAGGTGGTCGTGACGGACATGTACTTGCCATCCTTGCTCAACCGATTGCTCACCGCCTCGTCTCTCAGATCGGGGATATGGCGGCGGACGATCTCGACCACCAGCGTTTCAAAGTCGCCGGCGTTCTTGCCGATGGTCTTGAGCGGAAAGTTGCAGGGAAATTCCAGGAGAGGTTTGTCGCCATGCTCCATTTGTCGTCTTCTCCGTTTCCAGCAGTCTGTCGGAAAAGCCCATGCTCGGCGCCGAGCATGGGCTTTTGAGCCATTGCGTAAAGTACCGCTGTCTACTTTCCGTAATCGTAAAACCCCTTACCGCTCTTTCTGCCCCAGTACCCCGCCGTCACCATGCGGCGCAAGAGCGCGGGCGCGGCAAAGCGCGGGTCCTTTAACTCGTCGTACATCGCGTCGGCGATGAAGAGCGTGGTGTCCAAGCCGACAAAATCCAGCAGGGTCAGCGGGCCCATCGGATGATTCAAGCCGAGTTTGATGCCAGTGTCAATGTCTTCTTTCGTCGCCAAGCCGGCTTCGTACAGCCGCACCGCGTCGAGCAGGTAGGGGACGAGCAACGCATTGACGATGAATCCCGGCGCGTCTTTGGAGACGATGACGGTCTTGCCCAAGCCCTCGCCGAACTTGCGCGCGGTCTGGTACGTCTCCTCGCTCGTCAGGAACGTGCGCACCATTTCCAACAGCGGCATCACCGGCACCGGGTTGAAAAAGTGCAAGCCGAGCACCTTAGCCGGGCGCTTGGTCATGCTCGCCATTTCCGTGACCGCAAGCGACGAAGTATTCGACGCGAGGATCACTTCCGGGCGCGTGATCTGATCGAGTTCCTTGAAAATGGACTTTTTGAGATCGAGGTTCTCGATGGCGGCTTCGATGGCAAGGTCAACCCCGGCGAGGTCAGCCATGTCGGTTGTGCCTTGGATGCGCGCCCAGGCGGCGTCACGCTCGGCGGCGGACAATTTGCCTTTCTCGACCGCGCGCGCCATCGAACTTGTCACACGGTTCAAGCCCTTGGTGAGAAACTCGTCGTTGATTTCGCGGACGACGACATGATAGCCGGTCTTGGCCACGAGTTCAACGATGCCGCTGCCCATCAATCCGCAGCCGACGATACCTACTGTTTTGATCTCCATTGATCCTCCTTGAGAGTGGCGTGTGTCGTGTGACGAGTGACGAGGGTTACGCACCTCACGTCACTCGCCACCCGTCACTTTTAACGTGAATGTTTCTCCCGGTTTTAGCACGACGACCTTGGTCCTGGGCAATTCCTTTTTGACGCGCGACGCGAAGGCTTTGGGATCCTGCGCGACCAATTCGAACGTGTTATAGTGCATCGGAATGAGCACTTTCGGCTTGACAAGTTTCGCCGCGCGCAGCGCGTCTTCGGGCCCCATCGTAAAGTTGTCGCCGATCGGCAAGAGCGCGAGGTCAATCCCTTCTGCGCCGATCAGTTTCATGTCGTAGAACAAGCCGGTATCGGCAGCGTCGTAAATCTTAGTCTTGTCCAGCGTGAGCAAGAAACCGGCGGGATTGCCGGCGTAGCGTCCATCCGGAAACGACGAGCCGTGATGCGCGATCGTCAGTTTGAGCCGCCCGAACGCAAATTCGCGGCTGCCGCCGATGTGCAGCGGGTGCGCCTTGCAGCCCTGGCTTTCGCAATAGGAGGCGATTTCGAAATTGCTGATGACGAGCGCGCCGGTTCGCTTGGCGATGTTGACTGTATCGCCGAGGTGGTCGCCGTGACCGTGCGAGACGAGAATGAAATCGGGTTTGACCTGGTCGGCGGTGACCGGCGCGGTGGGATTGCCGGAAAGGAAGGGGTCTATGAGGAGAATGTGCTTGGCGGTTTCGATTTTCCAGCACGCGTGTCCGAACCACGTTAGTTTGATAGCCATCGTCAACCTCCTGGGGAAGATGAAGCGTTCAACTCAGCCACGAAACTTTGTTGTAGATTCGCCGCAGCGGGATTTCGCACGCGATGGATTCGACCTTCAATATCGCATCCAGACTGTCGTACATTTCGGCTAGCCATTTGTCGTCTGCGGCGCGCCGATAACATTCGACACGGGGTTGTTCGGATTCGACCAGCACGTATTCTTGCAAGGTGGGAATCTGTTTGTAGAAATTGAACTTGGCGCCGCGATCATAGTCGCGGGTAGATTCGGACGGGACCTCGACGATTAGAACGGGATTGGTCACAACGTCGTTGCGTTTCTGGACCAGTTTGATCTTGCCGTAGATGACCATGGCATCAGGGTACGTGTACAACCCGCTGCGCTCGACGAGTAGGCGCATGTCGCTGTTGAACACGTGGCAGGGCTTGGCTTCGAGAAGTTGGCTCAACTGGGCGACAAAACTGCCTGCCACCGAACTGTGGTCGATCGTCCCTCCCGACAGCGCAAAGATTTCGCCGGCGTAGTATTCGCTCTTGTACTCCGCGACCTCTTCCATTGCCAGGTATTCTGCGGGTGTGAAGACTTGCTTGAGCGGTCGTATCATCGGCGTCTCCTCTCTTTGTGGCAGGATAGGCGATCAGCCGTCCACGCGGACAAGTATAACACGCACTCAGATGAGTGTCAAAGACACGCTTGACCTCGTGCGGCGATGACGCGAATTTCCAAACCTGTTCCCAATGTGCTATAATCTTGCTGGTCAGTCGGTCAACTGGTCAATCAGGCAATGGTCAAGTAAGCGGAAGGATGCCGCCAGATTGACGCCCATCCTTCGGCTAACGCCCAGCGCGGCTGGGCTACTACCCTTTGTGTGGAGGCGCGGCTTTGACCGCTTGCCCAATCCCCGCTTGACGGATTATCTATGCACACTGGCGCATTCTTCGACGTGGATGGAACGCTGTACCACGCGAACATGTGGCGCGGGCTGATCGAGTACGTCTCGGCGCATGGACGCAAGACGCGCGCGCGGCTGTACCTGGCGCGCAATATGCCGCTGTACTATCTGCGCAAACTCAAACTGATTGGCGAAGAGGATTTCCGCAAGCCCTGGGTGCGGACGCTCGGGTCGCTGGTGCAGGGCTGGGACGTCGCGCAAGCCGACGCCGCGTTTCGTTGGGTCGCGGAGGCGTACATTCAGCCGACCGGACAGGGCGACGTCATCGCGCGGTTGCGACAGCACATCGCGCAAGAACACGTCGTCGTCCTCGTCTCCGCGATGCTCGCGCCGACGCTGCGCATTTTGGGCGCCGCGCTGGGCGTGACTGGCGTGGTGGGCACGGAAATCGAATGGGCGAACGGACACTGCACCGGGCGCGTGATTCCGCCGGTGTGTATGGGCGTCGAAAAAGAACGGTTGACGCGCCAGTTCTTACAAGCGCGCGGCATCGCGATTGATTTTGCCGCGAGTTACGCGTACGCCGATTCGATCAGCGACCTGGAATTGCTGCAGATGGTCGGGCATCCAGTCGCAGTGTATCCTGATCCGCGCCTTGCCGCGCACGCGCGTGAGAAGGGCTGGGAAGTAATTGAGAAAACAAAAATGGGACGCGGATGAACGCGGACAAACGTGGATCAGTTCTATTTCTCCGCGTTTGTTCTCGTTCTATTGAGTTGGACGAGAGAGAGCGGGAGCCATAGCCCCATGCGTACCAAATTCCAATTTGCGATTGTAGCGCTCGTCTTGCTCGTCGCGCTTGCAAGCGGCGCGAATGCAGCGCCGACGCCGACCCGCATCGCCGCCGCGCCGGTGCTCAACGCGTCGCAACCTACGCCGTACCCGATGCCCTATCCCGCGCCGACGACTGAGGACGACGACACCTTGCTNNTCGTCGCGGTCGGGGTGATCGTGATTCTCGTCGTTGCTTTCGTTCTGCTGCTGCGCGGACGAAGATAGCGCGGTATAGCCGCAAACCAAAACATGATCCGCGAATCACGCGAATAGAAAATTAGATTAGCGGTATTCGCGTAATTCGCGGATCAAACTGTCTTTGCGGTCAAGCCGCTTTGCGAATCTGAGCCGAGGGGGTAATCTACCATGGAAGACAAGATGCCGGAACCCAAAGATCAGTTCAAGGATCTGATGGCGATTATGGTTGCCGTCGTCGTGCTCGTCACGGCGGTCGCGGCGTGGCGCGCCTCGAACGCGGCGCGCGCCGCGGGCTTTGAGGACTATAGTGCGCTGACGGCGACGCTCAACGCCGAAGAGGCGCGCGCGCTCAACACCGCCCGGGCGTACGCGCATTATGCCGCCTTCACCAACTACGCGGTCAACGACCAACTGCTCAGTTTGCTCGAGGAGGACCAGGCAAACGCGACGACGGAGGACGAGCGCCTCCTGCTCGATTTTCAGATTGCCGAGGCGGACAAACTCGCCAAGACGAACCAGCGGTTTTTCCCCGCGCGTTTCGTGAGCAACCAGGGCGGGTATAACTTGCAACGCGAACTCAGCGAGGAATGGGCAGACGCCGAGCGCAGCCAGGATTTTAATACCGAGCGGCATCTCGATCGGTCGAATCGGCAAGACGCCAAGACCTTCAGTTTCGTCTCGATGGTGATTTTGCTTGGCATCGCGCTGCTGTACTATACCTGCGCCGGCGCGTTGCATCCCGAGCGCCGCTGGCTGCGTTGGGGCGCGGCGCTGAGCGGCACGCTCAGTTTGCTCGTCAGCCTCGCCGCGATCGTGATGACGGAATTCGGATAGGAGAGACGAACATGACACGCGAGATGCAGCCGACGACCCCACGGCGTCCCTGGTTTGGCGGCGATCACTTTGAGCAACTCGTGGCGCTCTTGATGACGCTGGTCTTGATCCAGACTGCCGTCGTCACCTATTGGTTCACGCTGGCGGACGACTCGAACGGCGACGCCGGACGCGACGCGCAAATCTACGCGATCCAGGGGCTGGGTCGCCGCGCCGCGGGCAACATTCAGAGCAGTTATGCTCAGACCGGCGCGTACCAGCGTTGGGTCGAGATGAACACACTCGCCAAACTGGCGGATCAAAAAGGGGACACGGCGACGGCGCTCCGCTATCGCGCGCTGCGCGATCGCGTCGCGCAACTTTCGCCGGCGCTCCAGCCGCCCTACTTCAATCCCGACGCGCAAAGCGAGCCGAACATCTCGGCGTTCGAAGCCGATACCTACCTCGTCGAAAGCGTGGCGCTGTACGAACGCTTTGCCAACCAATCGAATCTCAAGCAAGTGTGGTTCGACCGGGCGGGCGCGTTCACAGTTCATCTCACGCTGTTGGCAGTCACGCTGTTCCTCTTCGGCTTGGCGAGCACCGCCAAAAGCCGCGTGCGCTGGGTGTTCATCGCGGTGGGCTTGGCGCTCGCCTCGGTCACTCTGGTCTGGATGGTGAGCGTCCAGTTTCAACCCGTGTCCGGCTTGCCGGAGGAGGCGATCAAAGCGTACGCGCGCGGTTGGGGCCTGGCGTACCAAGACAAACAGTCGCAAGCCATCGCCGCTTATGACGAAGCGCTCCAGATCGCGCCGACGTATGCGCACGCGCTGCGCGAACGCGCGTACGCGCATTTCGATTTGGACGAATCCGCCGACGCCGCGGCCGATTTGGAACGCGCGCGCGCGGCGGGAGAAAAGAGCGGCGAAGTGGCGGGCAATCTCGCGTGGGCGTATTATCTGCTGGGACGTTTCGACGACGCGATCGCGCTGAATCGCGTCGCGCTCAAAATCGCTCCCGACGAGATGTGGATTCAATTCGATCTGGGGTCGAGTTTGCTCGCCGCCGGGCAGGTGAGCGCGGCGCAGGCGCAGTACGTGAACAGCATGAACCAAGCCGCGCGCGCGGTCGCCGCAGCGAGAGCGACAGGCAAGGAACCTCCCTCCAGTCTATGGTGGGCGATCGATGCCTCCGCCGTGGACCTAGACGCGCTGATCCAGTGCCTATCGAATCAGAAATGTAAGGGCGCGCCGCCCTTCCAATCCATCGCGTCAGATGATCCGGTCAAACGCGCGGCGGATGATCTGCGCGTGCGGATGAAAGAGTTAGCGGTCGCGCTCGAATACACGGGCAAGCCGCCGGCGGGCAGCGTGTCCGCCGTGATCGAGCCGCTCAAGTTCACCCAGGAACCGCTGACCAACGCGATCGACCTCGGCGCGATCGAATACGCCGATACTTTTACTTCAACGGAGGAGGCGATCACTATCAGCTTTGACTATGCCGGGCTGAAAGACGGGCAGTTGATTGTCGTCAAAGTGTACGTCAACGGCGAAGAAGATCCTCACCTGCGCGTGGTCCACGAATGGTCCACCAGCGACATGGGCGTGTCGGGCAAGGGCGCCTATCTGCCGATCAGCGCCGGCGGATTGCCGCTCTCTGCCGGCGCGTATCGCATCGAGATGTTCGTTGACTCGCGCTTGGCGCAGCAAGGGAGTTTCACCGTCGAGGAATAGCGAAACTCAACCCAAAGTTTGCGCCGCCGTTGGTGCTTTTGAACACGCCTCTGGGGCAGGGGATGTCGCTGTCTATCCCTGCATAGACCGTGTTTGGCGTTCGGGGATCAATCGCCAGTGCCCGAACATTGGCATTGGTTAGCCCGTTGTTGCTCGCGCTCCAGGTTGCACCGCCGTTCGTGCTTTTGAGCACGCCACCCCCGGGTGTCCCTGCATAGACCGTGCTCGGAGATAGGGGATCAATCGCCAGAGCGCGAATCGAGCCGCCCCCGGGTCCATTGCTTGTCCAGACGTAATATCCTGCTGAAACTCTGCTCGCCTGGCTCAGACTCAATAGCGCGAGAAGAGCAACAAGCAGAATTTTCAATGTCGCAGTTTCAAGTCGCATGGTGAACCTCCTTTATCCGCGCCAACAAAAAACACCTGCCCCTGACGCGCCAACGCACGCCAATGAACAGGTGCTATTTTCGCTTGTGATTCTTTTTCGCGCTGGCGTCATCGCCCGTGCAAATGCAAACCGTCAGTTCCTCGGTGAGCGTCCGGTCACTATCTGCGGCGCACGCTTTTGATGCTTCGTTCCAATTCGGCGCGCGTCATCGTCTTGTGGGCGCGCCGTTCTGTAATGAGTCTCCAAAATTTGTCGCTGCTGCCCAATTGCAATTGCTCTTCATCCATTCCTGCGACGCCAATGACGAGCGCGACTGGCTTACCATTCTGGGTGAGGATGATACGCTCGCGTTGTGCGTTCTTGACAAAAGTATCTACAGTTGCTTGCTTCAAGTCCATCTTCATATAGTATTTCCTCCGTCGTCTTGCGCGGTGGCTTGTAGCGAATCGCGCGAACGGTCACGGTAGTCGCTTGCTCGTCCACATCGTAGAACACGCGATACTCTTCGGCATAGTCAATGGTGTACTGCGTTTTGGGCATGGCACTATTATACCCCAACCCCGCGCAAAATCAAAGGCGTCACATCAACTCGCGCAACCGCTGGATCGTTTCGATTTCATCCACCGATTTGTCCGGGCGAAAGCCGACGATGCGCGCGAGGCGCAGCGCGACGCCGCCGGGATAACGCGGCGAGCGCTGCACGTTGTTAAACGCCACCTCGACGACGACGTTTGGCTTGACCCAGACCGTGCCGCGCTTTTCCGATGTTCTGTCCGCGAGCAACCTCTCCGTCAGCGTCTTGAATTCCGCGTCGGTCAGGCCCTTGAACGTCTTGCCAACTTCCAGCAACTTTTCGCTCTCCGCATCGCGCGCGGCGAGATGCACGTTCGACAGCCAGCCCGTGCGCCGGCCATAGCCCCAATCCGCCGCGACGATGACGAGATCGAGCGTGATCACCGGCTTGATCTTGAGCCAGTGCTTGCCGCGTTCGCCTGGCGCGTACGGCGACGCGAGGTTTTTCGCCATCAGCCCTTCGTGTCCTGCCGCGCGCGCGCGGCGCAGAAACGCTTCGCCTTCCGCGACATCGCGCGGCACGATGCGTTCGGCGCACTCGAGCGCGCCGCGCACCGCTTGCAGTTTCTCCCAGCGTTCCGCGTTCGGCGCGTCGAGCAGACTGACACCGTCAATATACAGCGCATCGAAGAGATAGAGTTTCAGTGGAATGTCGCGCTGCGTCTGTTCGATTTCGCGCTCACGACCGAATCGCCGCATCACGTCTTGGAACGGGCGCGGCTTGCCCGCGCTCGTCAGCGCGATCACTTCGCCTTCGAGGATGGCTTTATGCGCGCGAATCTCGCGGCGCGCCGCGTCGGCGATTTCGGGGAGCGACGCGGTCATGTCGGACAATTGGCGCGAGAACAATCGCACCGCGTCGCCGCGCTTGTGGATTTGGACGCGCGCGCCGTCGAATTTGTATTCGAGCGCGAACTTGCCTTCTACTTTCGCGAACGCATCGGCAACGTCCTCCGCGCTTTGCGCGAGCATCGGTTTCAGCGGCACGCCGACGCGCACTGCCATTCGCCCTAGCCCGCGCGCGCCTTCGACGAGCGCAACACGCGCGACCTCGCCCACGTCGCCGCTTACCTGGTTCGCGCGGCGGATCGTCGCGCCGGGCACGCCGGACGCGTCGGCAATCGCGTCGAGCAGCGTGCCTTCGCTCACGCCGACGCGCATTTCTTTGACGAGATGCTTGACGACGTATTTGGCTTCGCGCGGCGTTGCGCGGGCTAGCAGCCCGCGCAACAATTCGTCTTTGCGCTCGCGCGAGCCGGGTCCCGTGTCCTCCGCAATCGCTTCGTAGGTGTGGTAGACTTGCAAGAGTTGCAGCGGTTTGCCTTGCGGCGCGTGTTTGCGCAGCGTCAACCACTTTTCGACCGCGTCGCCAAAATCTACCGCGCCGCCAATCGCGTCCCAATCCACCGATGCGCCGGCAAGTTGCTCGAGCACGCGCGCAATCGCCGAGCCGGAAAGATTCAGCGTGCGCGGATCGCTTTCGGAAAACACGCGACCGATGATCAGGCGCGCGGCAAGCGCGATCTCGTCGGGCGGCAGCGTCTTCAAGTACGCGCCGATGAGCGCGCGGTGTTCGAGTTTCTTTTTCGTCGCGGCGAGTTGTTCGCCGAGGTTGGTTAGGTCTGAGAAAAGGGACATGAGATGGATTCAGTTATCGGTGTTCGAGAATCTTGCAATTACCGAGAACTGACAACCGTTCACTGATAACCGATAACTGAAAACTGATCACTTGATTCCGAACTGCGGCAAATACTCCGCATGCACACGCAACAACTCCTCCAGCATTTTCTCCGCGTCGCCGTAACTCGTCATCAGCGGGTCGAGCAGCAGCGCCTGCAGCGCGGCGGTGCGGTCGCCGTGGACGGCAGCTTCGACCGTGCGATCGTGAATCGCGGCTTGTTGATTCAACAGCGCGGTGATCGCCGATGGCAGCGGCGGCACGCGCAGCGGCGTCACGCCAGTCGCGCTGACGATGCCCGGCACTTCGACGATCGCCCAGTCCGGCAAGCCCGGCAGCGCGCCGTGGTTCACGACGTTCACGGTCAGTTCGTAACTGCGCCAGTCGTTCACGATGCCGGCGATGATGCTCGCCGCGCGTTCCGAGACCTCCCAGTTTACAAATTCCTGCAACGCGTTCGCGTCCTTTACCGCGCGATCCACGCGCGCATCCAACGCCGCGCCGCGCGCGGCATACGCATCGAAATCGTATCCGTTTAGATCGCTCGTCTCGTGGGCGAAAGCAAAGTACTCACCGACGTGCCCGTCGCCGGTCGCGGGGAACAACCCAAAGACATCGTTCAATCGTCGCGAGAGCGGCTCGAAGGTCGGATCGAAATCACGCAGGCGCGCGCGCAATTCGGGATAGAGATCGCGTCCGGTCGCGCGAGCGGTCATCGCCTGAATCCAGGTGACGTGATTCAAGCCGGCGGTCTGCAAATCAATTTTCTCTTTCAGCGCGTTCACCAACGCGGGCGGCGGAAAGTGCGCGGCGAGGCGTGGCGTCATGCCCAGAATGTGCGCGACGATGTAATAACCCGCGTTGACCTGGTGGCACAAACCAATGACCTTGAGCCGCGTATAGCGCGTGAGCGCGAGGCAGACGCGCGACATGGGATTCGTAAAGTTGAGCAGGTAGGCGTTTGGCGCGCGGCGTTCCATCTCGCGCGCGATGCCGAGGACGAGGTCAATCGTCCGCAAAGCGTGTGACAAGCCGCCCGGTCCGCCGTTCTCGCCGAGGACATGCCGGATGCCGTACTTGAACGGAATCTGCCAATCGCGTTTCCAACATTCGATGCGGTCCATTTCCACGGAGACGATGACAAAGTCCGCGCCCGGCAGCGCGTCGCGATAATCGCGCGCGCCGGTGATCGTGAACGGATGCTGCATCGCATCGTTCATCCGCTCGGCGAGGCGCGTCACGCGCGCGAGTTTCACTCCGTCAATATCGCACAGAACGATGTGACTGCCGCGCAAATGCGCGCGCTGCGCGAACAAGTCCGCCAGCGTGCTGATGCCGAAAATCGTACTGCCGGCGCCGATCAAAACGATTTTGGTGGGTGTCATGGGTCTCGTGCCTTTTCGCGGTCGGTGCGCCATTTTGTGACGCGCTGCGATTGTAGTCTGTGAGTCGGGAGATGTCAAACGCGTTTGACCAATGCGCGGGATGTGGATATACTAAATGTGTGACATTTCTAGGCGTCAAGTGGGCTGTGGCTCTCTCATTCGCTCTGGACGCGAGGGACTATGCATAGCCGCTTTTCCTCGCGCTTTGCCCGGTTGATCGCGTTTCACCGCTGGTTCATTCCGCTCGTGCTCAGCGCGCTCGGATTTGGCTACGTCCTCTGGGAAAGCGTCATCGCCGATGGCTATCCGATCACCTCGGTCCAGACGGCGTCCGGGATTTTGCTGCTGGGCTTGGCGGGACCCCTGCTGATCTTCGTCACCCTGACGTGGGCGCAGCGCGCCGCGGACATGTTCGCGCTGATGGAACAGCGGCGCGAACAGGAACAACAGCACTTGCTGGCGCTGAACAAGATCGGCGAAGCGGTCAACCAATCGCTCGAACTCGACGCGGTGTTGAACCGCGCGCTCGACGAGGTCCTGGCGCTGATGCGCCTCCAGTCCGGCGAGGTGCGCCTGATCGAGAATGGTTACTTGGCGCTGCGCGCGTCGCGTCGCGTCTCGCCGGCGTTTATTGCCGCCGAGCAAACGATTCCGTTGGGACAGTGTGTTTGCGGTCGGTCGGCGCAAACCGGCGAATTGATTGCGTTGGAAGACCTCGGGCGGGCGACCCGGCTGGAGCGCGCCGCGTGCGCGTGCGAACGCTTTCAGTCGGTCCTCAGCGTGCCGGTGCGGACGGCTGAGCGCGTGGTCGGCGTGATTCACGTAGCCAGCCACGCGCCGCGCGCGTTCGACGCGAACGAACGCGCGTTGCTGATGGCGATCGGTCACCAGGTGGGCGTCGCCATCGAAAAGGCGCGGCTGCACGCCGAGGTCAAGGCGTTCAATCAGCAACTCGAGCAGCGCGTGATCGAACGGACGCGCGAGTTGACGGCGGCGAAGGAAGAATTGGCGCGCAAGGCGGACACGTTGCATCAGGTGCTGGACGAAGAACGCCGCATCGAAGAAAGGACCCGCGCGCGCATCGCGCACGACTTGCACGACAGCGTCCAGCAGTTGATAATCGGCGCGTTGTTTGAAACGCAAGCCGCCCGGGATTCGCTGGCGCGTCCGCCGGACGCGGTGAACGCGCGCCTCGTCGCGGCTCAAGAATTGCTGCGCCGCATCGAATCGGAAATGCGGCGCGCGATCTACAGTCTGCGCCCGGTCGCGCTCGACGCCCACGGCTTGGTGCCGACGTTGCGCGAATACGCCGCGAGTTTCGAGCAGCGTTCCCAGGTCACGTGCGAGGTGACGGTCCAGGGCTCGCCGCGCCGCTTTAACCCGGATGGCGAGGTCGCCGTCTTTCGGATCATTCAGGAAGCCCTGAACAACATCGAGGCGCACGCGCACGCGCAGCACGCGCAGATTCGGCTGACCTGGGGCGCCAGCGAGTTGCGCGTCGAAATCGCGGACGACGGCAATGGCTTTGACGTGGGCGAGGTCAAGGAACAGACGCGCACCCATCTCGGCTTGATCGGGATGGAGGAGCGCGCGGAGAGCGTCGGTGGCGCTCTGCAAATGCGCTCTGAGATCGGCGCAGGCACACAAATTTCTCTGCGCTTGCCNNGGAGTTGGGATGAACGTGATTCGAGTCCTCATCGTAGATGACCACCCGATTGTGCGTCAAGGGGTCCGCAGCGTGCTGGCGAATCACGCAGATATTCAAATCGTCGGCGAGGCGGACAGCGCCGCCACCGCCTTTCCGCTGGTCGAGGCGCTCAAGCCGGACGTCGTGTTGCTAGATATTCGACTGCCGGGGCAGAATGGCATCGAAATCACCCAGCGGCTCAAACACGAGCAGCCGGAGGTCAAGGTCATCATTCTCACCACGTATGACGACGACGAGTATCTGTTCGGCGCGTTGCGCGCGGGCGCGGACGGTTATTTGCTCAAGAGCACGTCCCAGGAAGTGCTGGCGGATTCCATTCGCCAGGTCGGACGCGGCGAACGCTTGCTCAGCCCCAACTTGATCAACAAAGTGCTGCGCGAATTCCAGGACCTGGCCCGCGACAAGGCGCGCGCGGATTCCGGCTTGACAGACCAGGAACTCCAGGTCTTGCGGATGATCGCCGCCGGCGCGACGAACAAAGAGATCGCGGAAAAACTGTACTGGAGCGAGGTGACGGTCAAACGCAAGGTGCAAGACATCCTTGAGAAGATGGGCGTGGCGAATCGCGCGCAAGCCGTCGCGGAGGCGAGCAAGCGCGGGCTGTTGTAACAGTCGTCAGTAGTCAGACACGGTCAATGGTTTCTGACGACTGACTACCTGCGCGTTGGTAGCATCAAAATCCTGATGACAGGGATAATCCTGATGGGAGGGAAGCACGCATGAGTGACATGCAAGGTCAAGCGACCGCTGGCGAGGTGTTTGCGCCTTCGCCCCAAGTGGTCGCGAACGCCAACATCCAGAGTTACGAGGAGATGGCGCGCGCGGCGGACCAAGACCTCGCCGGCTTTTGGGGCGCGCGCGCCAAAGAGTTCGAATGGTTCAAGCCCTGGAACAAGGTCTTGGACGATTCGAACAAACCTTTCTATAAATGGTTTGTCGGCGGGCAAGTGAACATCGCGTACAACTGCCTCGATCGTCACGTCAAAACGTGGCGGCGCAACAAGATCGCGCTGATCTGGGAGGGCGAAAACGGCGAGGTGCGCACCTTTTCGTACCACGCGCTCAACCGCGAAGTGCGCAAGTTCGCGAATGTGCTCAAGAGTATGGGCGTCCAGAAAGGCGATCGCGTCACGCTCTACATGGGCCGCGTGCCGGAACTGCCGATCGCGATGCTGGCGTGCGCCAAGATCGGCGCGGTGCACTCGGTCGTCTACGGCGGCTTTTCCGTCGAAGCGCTGCACGGACGCATCGAAGACAGCGCGTCGAACGTCGTCATCACGTGCGACGGCGGGTTCATGAACAACAAGATCGTCGAACTGAAAAAGATCGTGGACGAGGCGCTCAAACGCTGCCCCACGGTCGAGCACGTGATCGTGTTCAAGCGGACGGGACACGAAGTGTACATGGAGCAGGGGCGCGACTATTGGTGGCACGAACTGATGGGGCTGCCGATCGCGCGCGCCAATGGCAATCACTGCGACACCGAGGTGATGGACGCGGAAGACCCGCTCTTCTTGTTGTACACCTCCGGCACGACCGGCAAGCCGAAGGCGATTCTGCACACGCACGGCGGCTACATGGTCGGCATCGCGACGACGCTCAAGTGGGTGTTCGACTTGAAAGAAGAGGATCGCTGGTGGTGCTCGGCCGACCCGGGCTGGATTACCGGTCACAGTTACATCGTCTATGGGCCCTTGCTCCTGGGCGCGACCGGTTTCATGTACGAAGGCGCGCCCGCCTATCCGTACCCCAACCGCTGGTGGTCGCTGATCGAAAAGTACGGCATCTCGGTCTTTTACACCGCGCCGACGGCGATTCGCGGCTTGATGCGCTTTGGCGAGTCGTGGCCCAATCGCCACGATTTGTCGTCGCTGCGCTTGCTCGGCACCGTGGGCGAGCCGATCAACCCGGAAGCGTGGAAGTGGTACCATCGCGTCATCGGCAAAGAACGCTGTCCGATCATGGATACCTGGTGGCAGACCGAGACCGGGATGTTCATGATCACGCCGTTGCCGGTGATGAACCTGAAACCAGGCAGCGCGACGCGCCCGTTTCCCGGTCTCGTCGCGGACGTGTACGACGAGGCGGGCAAGCCGGCCAAGCCCGGGGAAGAGGGCTATCTGGTCCTCAAGCGTCCGTGGCCCGCCATGCTGCGCACGATTTACAAAGACCCAGAACGCTATGTCAATCAATACTGGACCCGGTACCCGGGCGTCTACTTTACCGGCGACAGCGCGCGCAAGGACGCGGACGGGTACTTTTGGATCATCGGGCGCGTGGACGATGTGATCAAAGTGTCTGGCTATCGCCTCGGCACGGCGGAAATCGAAAGCGCGCTCGTCAGCCATCCGGCGGTCGCGGAAGCCGCGGCGATCGGTTTGCCGCACGAAATCAAGGGGCAGGCAATTTACACCTACGTGATTCTAAAAGCCGGGCGCGAAGGGAACGAAGCGTTGGCGGAGGAACTCAAGCAGCACGTCGCGCACGAGATGGGACCGATCGCCAAGCCGGAAAAGATTACGTTTGTGGACAAGTTGCCCAAAACGCGCAGCGGCAAGATCATGCGCCGCGTGCTCAAAGCGCGCGCACAGGGTCTGCCCGAAGGCGACATCACGACACTGGAGGAGTGACGTGCGTGAGTTTCAAGTTGGATCTTGTCCCGGACGCAGTGGACTGATACGTTTGTATCCCCCCACTGACCCGTTTGGGTCTTATGATGGGGGCTGGGTTGTGATACAATGTGGGGTGGATACTGGTGAGGGTGTCCGTGTACCATCCACGATTGAATGGTGGTTCTGATACCGACGACAGGTGAAGAGTGCCTCCGTCGCGCTTGTGCGCGTGCGGAGGCTTTCTGTTGCGTAGATTTCGTAAGGGAGGCATACAATCATGCAAGCGGTTCGCTTTAATCCTGCGCTGTGGTTCAATGCCGGGCTCGACTGGCTGGACGAACGCGTTGGCATTCGGGAGTTGGTGGCGACGCTGTTGCACGTCGTGATCCCGCGCAGCGCGCACACGTACTATCTGGGCGGCATCACGCTTTTTCTGTTTGGCAGCCAGGCGGTGACCGGCATTTTGCTTTCGCTGTACTATCAACCCACGCCGGAAAGCGCGTACAACAGCATTCTCTATATCATGAACGAACTGAACTTTGGCTGGTTGATTCGCAGCGTCCATGCGTGGGGCGCTAACCTCATGATCATCTTTTGCATCCTGCACCTGCTGCGCGTCGTCATCCAAGGCGCGTACAAAGCGCCGCGCGAGATCACCTGGATGGCGGGCATGGGTTTGCTTTTCGTCACGCTCGGTTTTGGATTCACCGGCTATCTGCTGCCCTGGGATCAGCGCGCGTACTGGGCGACGACGGTCGGCACGGAGATTGCCGCGGCGGTGCCGCTGATCGGCGTCAACATCCGCGACTTTATGCGCGGCGGCGCGGACGTGAGCGCGCTGACCCTCTCGCGTTTTCTCGGCGTGCACATGTTGATTCTGCCCGCGGCGCTGATCGGCTTGCTGTTGGTGCATTTGTTCATCATCCACCAACAGGGCTTGGCGGATCCCCACGCGACGGAGGAGAAATGAACGACGCAAACAAAAAAGACGCTGCCTCCCAACCGAAAGGTTTATTGCCGTTCTGGCCCCACTATGTGCTGAGCGAACTCATCGCCTGGTACGTCATCCTGGGCGTTCTGGTCACGCTCTCGGCGATTCTCCCCGCGGGCTTGGAAGACAAGGCGAATCCGCTCTTGACGCCGGAGCACGTCAAGCCCGAGTGGTACTTTTTGTCGGTCTATCAATTCCTCAAGGTGGCAGCCGTTTTCAGTTTCCTCGGCGCTGAGGCGCCGCGCCTGTTGGGCGTCTTGATCCCCGGGATTCTGCTGGCGCTGCTGTTCTTTCTGCCGTTTCTCGATCGCGGTCCCAAGCGACCGGCGCGGCAGCGACCCTGGATGCTTGCCCTGGTGGTCATCGTGCTCCTGGTCGTCATCGCGCTGACCATCTGGGGGCAGTACAGTTGAAGTGGAGATCGGAGATTGGAGATTAGAGAATGGAGTTTCGATAATGAATCATAGGTGGAAATTCATCGGATTCTTGGTTATCCTGGCAGCGGTGATTCTGCTTTCGCCCGGTGTACCGGCGCGGGCGCAGCAAGGTCCGCGGCCGATTCCTCACTCGCTCGAGGGGCGGCAAGATTGTGTCGTCTGCCACGCGACCGGCGTGGGCGGCGCGCCCAAGTACCCGGCGGACCATACCGGGCGCACCAACGAAATGTGCCAACTCTGCCACAAGCCCGGTCCGGCGAAAACGGGGGCGACGGTAGTTCCGACTACCGCGCCGGGGGGCGCTACTCCCTCGGCTCAGCCCACCAAGCCGGCTGCCGGCGGTATCCCGACCATTCCGCATACACTGCAGAATCGCGAGAATTGTCTGGCGTGTCACCAGACCGGAGGCGGCGGCGCGCCCAAGGTCCCGGCTTCGCATGCGGGACGAACGAATGATACGTGCCGCGGCTGCCATCAACCCGCCGCGCCGGCCGCAGGCGAAGTGCCGCAGATTCTCCCGACGCCGATCCCCCACACCCCCGCGCCCGCAAAAGAAAAAGATGCTTGCGTCGCGTGCCACACCAGCCAAAGCGGCAAATCGGCGGAGATCGTCAAGGACTCGACGGCGAGCATTCACGCGGAACGGAATGTCGCTTGCGCGGATTGTCACGGCGGAGATTCGACCAAGTCGGACAAAGCCGCGGCGCACGCCGTCAGCGCCGGCTACGTCGGCGTACCCAAGACCGTTGATATTCCCGCGCTGTGCGCGAGTTGCCACGCGCGCGTCGAAACGATGCGGCAGTACGACCTGCCGACCGATCAATGGGCGAAATATCAGCAGAGCGTGCACGGCAAGAAACTCGCGCAGGGCGATACCAAAGTCGCGACTTGCTTCACGTGCCACGACGGTCACGGTACCAAAAAGACGAACGATCCATCCGCCAAGGTCTATCCGCTCAACGTCCCGGGACTGTGCGCGAGTTGCCATTCGAACGTCGAGTTGATGAAACCCTACAAGATTCCGACGAACCAGTTCGAATTGTACGCCAAGAGCGTCCACGGCATCGGCTTGCTGAACAAGCAGGACTTGCGCGCGCCCAGTTGCGCGACCTGCCACGGCACGCACGGCGCCGCGCCGCCAGGGTTCGAAGAAGTGGCGAACGTCTGCGGCAGTTGTCACACGGCGACGCAAGAGTATTACTTGAAAAGCATCCACGCGAGTGACAAGCCCGGTATGCCCAAGTGCGTGACGTGTCACGGTCGCTACGACGTGATGACGCCGACCGACGACATGTTCGTCGGCACGGGCACCCGCGCGTGCGGCAGTTGTCACCCAGCGTCGTCGCCGCAGGCGGAAAACGTCAAGGCACTTTATGACAGCATCAACGGCAGCGCCAAAGCAGTGGAGGACGCGGAAGCCGCGCTCAAGCGCGCCACAGCGGCATCGTTGATCATCGCGCCGGAAGAAGCGAAACTGGCGGAGGCGCACACGAGTCTGGTGACCGCCCGCGCGGCGCAGCACACGTTGAGCGCAGCGGTCGTGAAAGAGCAAACCGACAAGGCAACCGCAAAGGCGAAACAAGTCGTCGCCGACGCGAACAAGGCGATCGAGGGTAGCGTCTTCCGCCGCCAGGTGATGGGCATCGGGTTAGCCATCATGGTGTTGGCGATTACTTCGTTGTGGGTGATTCGCCGCGAGTTGTACAAACAGTTGCCGCCGGAGTAGCGAGTGGCGAATAGCGTATGCAAATAGCGAATGACAAATGGCGAATGGCGAATGGCAAATGGCGAATAGCGAATGGCNNATCGGCTATCTCTTGCCGAAGGGCCAAACCACCGGCTATGGAGGTCCGACCGAAGTCGGCAAAGCCGAGGACTTTGCGCTCAACTCGGGCAAGGTGGTGTCGGTCAACGACAAACCGGTGATCGTCGTGAACACCAAAGCCGGGGGGTTGAAAGCCTTTTCCGCGATTTGCACGCATCTGGGCTGCATCGTGTTGTGGGAAGAGCGCAAGGGAACGATTCACTGTCCTTGCCACGATGGCTTTTTCAATCCGGTGACGGGCGCGGTCGTCTCGGGCCCACCGCCGACTCCTTTGGCGCAGTACGAAGTGGTTGCCAAAGACGGCAAAGTTCTGATCGGCAAACCGCTCGGACAACTGTACGGCGGTTAGCCAAGCTACCACGTTTCTTGCCAACCTTGCGAAGGTTGCGTGAGGGTTTGTAAAGACTACGGTTCTTGACGCAGGAAAACATATTTCAGTCGCAACCAACTGACGAACCTTCGCCAGGCTGAGACCCCCAGAAAAGAGGAGACAGCCGATGAAACTGAGCGAGTTTCTGACTCTGAAAGCGATCGCCTCGTTCATCTTTGGGCTGGGCGCGCTGTTTGCGCCAGTGTACTTGGTGGCATTGCACGGCGCCGTCCTGGATGCGGTGGGGGTGGTGCTGACGCGGTACTGCGGCGCGGTCGTCTTCGGCATTGGCTTGATCTGCTGGTCGCTCAGGAACGCGCCGCCTTCGGACGCGCGCCAAGGCATTCTGCTCGCGCTCTTTCTCACCGACGCGGCTAGTTTCCTTGTGGCGTTGCTGGCGCAACTCGCCGGCGTCATGAATATGGCTGGCTGGCTCGACGTCGCCGTCTGGTTGTTGTTGGCTGTGGGTCTGGGATATTTTCGTTTCCTCAAGCCGAGCGCGGCTTGAGTGGCAGCCTCGACCCAGGTTAAGAAAGTATAGCATCAGCGAACCTCAGAAGCTGATGGCGGCTTTTGCATTGTTCGCGATAAGCAAATTTCAAAGTATCACTCCGACGGTTCTGACGAGGGAATCGTCTTCGATGCGATGAGATGGAAGGAGGAGATACCCGACCAAAGCGTGTTCGACGAAGAACGTACAGTAACTATCCTACGTTAGGAGATTGCGAAGATGCGCAAAAAAATCCTCGTCATGTTGGCGGGGCTGGCGTGGTTGATCGCGCTAGCCGTTGTCCCGCAGTTGCTGGCGACGCCTATTGCGTCTGCCCAACAGCCGGCGGCAACGCCCACACCCAAGCCGGTGCCCCCGGTGGCGGTGCTCCAAGTTCTGCCCGTCGCGGCAAGCGCCGCGGACCCGAACGTCATTACGTACACCGTGAATGTCACGGGTACCCTTTACCAGGGCGCGAATGGCTTGACCAACGTCTCGGTCGGTGTGCCAGTTCACCTCGGCGCGTCGGTCGCGGACGCCAAGAACCCCACCAAGAAATTCGCGTGGACTCTGACTGCTCCCACGGCTTCCAAAGCCACGCTCAAAGACCCCGCCGCAACTGCGGTAACCGAGTTCACCCCGGACGTCGCCGGTTGGTACAAAGTGGACCTCGTCGCGTCCAACGACGGCGGCAATGGCCCCATGGCTTCCGTGCAGATTCATGCCGACAAATACATCGGCGTGACCGCGGGCGGCTGCGAAAAATGCCATCCCTCCAAAGTGGCTGAGTGGCTCAAGACCGGGCATGGCACCAAACTCCAGCGCGAGATTGACGGCAGCGCAGATCCAAAGAACTCGCACTATAGCGAATCCTGTGTCCGCTGCCACTCCGTCGGCTACAATCCCGGCGTGAGCAACGGTGGCTTTACCGAAGTGCAAGCCAAACTCGGCTACAAGTTCCCTTCGACCGCGCAGATCCAGACCGGCAAGGGCAACTGGGATGCGATGCCCAAGGAACTTCAGAACGTCTCAAATATCCAATGCGAGAACTGTCACGGACCCGCGACCGATCACGTCAAGAATGGCGCGCCTGTGATGGCGAAGAGTTTAGACGAAGGTGTTTGCAACGTCTGCCACAATGGCGGCGGCTCGCACACGCGCGGCGCTGAACTCAAGAACTCAAAGCACTCGGACAAGACGGCAACCGCGTGGAACTATCCCACCGGTCCCGCTCGCCAAGACTGTGTGCGCTGCCACTCGGGCGCGGGCTATATCACGTTTGTAGCAAATCCGACGGAAAAAGCCAGTTGGAACAACACGCCGCAGACGCCTGCCTGCGCGACCTGCCACGATCCGCACAGCGATGCGAACCCGAAACAGTTGCGCGTCGTCGGCAAGCCGTNNGCCACCTGCGAGAACTGCCACAACGGACGTGAAGTGCCGGCGAACGCGGTCAAGGGTCAGTACCCGCACTACTCGTCCGCGGCGGAATTCTTGAATAACACCGGCGGCGTCACCTACGGTCAGACGATCCAAGATTCACCCCACGCGCTGATGGTTGGCGCGGGTCCGGTGCCTAATCCGAAAGACCAGACCGGCGCGACGAAACTGTTCGGCGGCGCTACGCCCGGTCCTTGCGTCTACTGCCACATGTATCCCTCCATCACCGACGCCAAGGACCCGAACTATCTCAAAGTCGGAGCGCACTCGTTCAACTCGGTCAGCCCAGACGGCAAGTTCGACTATACCGCTCCATGCAAATCCTGCCACGGCGACCAAAAAGATTTCAACTTCAAAGCCAAGGCAGACTATGACGGCAATGGCAAAGTCGAAGGCGTCCAGGATGAAGTCAAGGGCTTGCTGAACG
>DHFK01000202.1:0-5425 GCA_002400365.1 Anaerolineales bacterium UBA4826
ACCCTTGTCCGCAGACTATATGTGCGTGCCGATGATGGCACAGGGCGAAACGCTGGGGGTCCTGCATCTGCAAAGCGGCAAACCCAGCCCGAGTCAAACCCAAGAAGAACGAGAGACGCTCGGGGCGTCGCAGCAGCAACTGGCAGTCACCCTGGCGGAGCATGTCGCCCTGGCGCTCGCCAATCTGAAATTGCGCGAAACGCTGCGCCAACAAGCCATTCGCGACCCGCTCACCGGTCTGTTCAATCGGCGGTACATGGAAGAGACGCTGGAGCGCGAACTGCGCCGGGCGGAACGCCGGCAAGCCCCGCTGGGAGTCATCATGTTCGACCTCGACCACTTTAAAAAGTTCAACGACACCTTCGGTCATGCGGCCGGCGATATCGTCCTGCGTGAAATCGGCGCGTTCTTGCACACACGCGTGCGCGTGGAAGACATCGCCTGCCGCTATGGCGGTGAGGAGTTTGTCGTCATTCTGCCGGATGCCTCGTTGGAAGATACCCTCAAGCGCGCAGAGCAACTGCGCGTGGGAATCAAAGGATTGAATGTGCGGTATCACGACCAGGCGCTTGGGGCGGTCGCGGTCTCGCTCGGCGTAGCGGTCCTGCCGGAGCACGGTTCGACGACCGAGGCGATCCTGAAAGCCGCCGACGCGGCACTTTACCGTGCCAAACGCGAGGGGCGTGATCGGGTGGTCGTCGCGTAGGCATAGATCGCAGATCGCGTTCGTTTTCGGGGCGCGATTTGATCCTCACCCATTACGCGGTTTTCCAAGTCAACAACCCGCTAACTATCACCCTGAGCGCAGTCGAAGGGGTCGAATCCAAGCGTCGCACAAAAACGCAGTTTGTGACCGTGCGTGGTATAGAAATGCTGGTGCCGATTCGCAGAGTCGGGTTGACCATGCGCCACGTTGCGCCAATTTCGCGCTGTACGCAATCTGCGGTATAATGTCGCTACTGCTATGCCCAAGAGAATCCTGTGCGCCCTCGCGCTCACCGCGCTGCTCGCTGCGTGCTCGACTCCCGCCGCCGCTCCCTTGCCCGATCCAACTCCCACGCTGATCGTCACGCCGACGCTTGAACCGGAACCCACCGCCACGCCCACGCCGGTCTTTTCGTCCGATCCGTACAACGACGGCATGACCGCGCGGCGCAACGGCGACTATGTGCGCGCGCTGGCGGCGTTCCAATTCGTCCTCAACTCCAAGCCCTCCGCCGACCTGGCGCAAGAAGCGCAATTTCGTCTGGGCGAAGCGTACTGGCTCAACAACGACGCCGCGCGCGCCATCAGCGCGTTGACCGCGTACCTGCAAGCCAATCCCGCCGGCGCGCACGCGCCGGAATCGCGCTATTTCCTCGCCGATGCCTACCGCGCGAAAAAAGATTATCCCAACGCGCTGGAGCAGTTGCGGATCTACCGCGACCAATCGCCCACGCTCGTCGGCGATACCGACGCGGCAATCGCCGACGTCCTGGTGCTCGCGGGCGATGCGGCAAACGCTATCGCGCAGTACGACCGCGCGCTGCAAGACCCACTGCTGACCGCGACGGCGCGCCTCAACACGCTGCAACGCGCGGCGGACGTTCACGCCGCGCTCGGTCAGCCCGCGCGCGCGGCTGCGCGCTACGACGCCGCGCTGGCATCGGCGAGTGACGCGCGCACGAAAGCGGATTTGCTCTTGCGCGCCGGCGAAGCGTACGCCGCCGCCGGCAAACTCGACCTGGCGCTGGCGCGCTGGCGCGACGCGATCAACCAGTATCCCGATCAGCCCGGCGCGTATCAGGCGCTGATTGACTTGCTCAATCGCGGCGGAACGGTGGACGATTACCAACGCGGTTTGGTGGATTACTATGCCGCCGCGTACGACCCCGCGCTCGCCGCACTCGGACGCGTGAAGAACGCTCCGGCGCACGCGGGCGACGCGCGCTATTTCAGCGCGAGCGCGTACGCGCGTAAAGGCGCGTACGCACAGGCGATCGCCGAGTACGACGCGCTCGTCAAGGCGTTGCCCAAAGACAAGCGCGTGCCGGACGCCTACTTTGGCAAAGCCGCCGCGTACGCCGCCAGCGGAAAACTTGACGAGGCAGTGGCGGTCTATAAAAAGTTTGCGACGACGTTTCCCGACCACGACCGCGCGGACGACGCGTGGTGGAACGCCGCCAGTCTGCTCGACCGCGCCAAGCGCTATGGCGACGCGGCGGTTCTGTACGAACAGACGCAGACCAAGTATCCGACGCGCGCGCGCGCGGCGGAAGCGCTCTTTTCCGCCGGCATGGATTACTATCGCGGCAAAGATTTCAAGGCCGCGAGCGCGCGGTGGCAAGCCGTGACCAAGGACTATGCCAAATCGGATTTTTACGTCGGCGCGCTTTTCTGGCTCGGCAAAGCCGCGCAGGCGCGCGGGCTGACGAACGACGCGAAGGATTATTGGACGCAGGCGGCGGCGCTGTCGGGCTATTACGCGTGGCGCGCCAGAGATGCGCTCAATCCGCCGCCGCGCCGCGCGACGTACGATCTGGCGCGCTATGCGATGGGCAGCGCGGCGGACCGCGCGGAGTTCGAGCAATGGCTCGCGGGCTGGAACAAGCACGCGGGGACTTGGGGGCACCTGGACGCGGCGACGCGCGGTGCCGCGCATTTTCGGCGCGGCGCGGAATTGCTGCGACTCGATCGCACCGTCGAGGCGCGGCGCGAATTCGCCGCGCTCGTCGAAGAGAAAAAGCAAGACGCGGGCGCGTTGTACGCGCTCGCGCTGTACTTGCGCGACAACAACCTGTTCTCGCTGGCAATGGAGTGCGGCGAACGCCTCGCACGGCTGGCGGCGAGCGCGGGCGCGCCAGCCGCGCCGCGCTTGTTGTGGCAACTACGCTATCCCACGGACTACGCCGATCTCGTCGTCGCGGAGGCGCAAGCGAATCAAGTGGACCCGCTGCTGTATTTTGCGCTCATGCGGCAGGAGAGCGGCTTTAATCCCTGGGCCACCTCCTCGGCGGACGCGCGGGGATTGGCGCAAATCGTTCCAGCCACCGCGCGGGACATCGCGCAGCGCTTGCGAGCCAAAAACTTTACGCTTGATCAGTTGTATCTGCCTTATATCAGCGTGCGCTTTGGCGTTTGGTATTTCGGGCAGGAATTAAAGCGCTACGACGAGCCGATCTACGCGCTCGCGGCGTACAACGCCGGCGGCAGCCGCGTCAAACAATGGCAGCGCCCGGACCTCGACCTGGCGGTCGAAGAGATTGATCTGAGCGAGACCAGTCTGTACGTCAATATCGTTTACAGCAATTGGCGACAGTATCAGGCAATTTATCGCTAGCGGTATTGTGGGGCAATCTCATCGAATTGTCCTACCGCGGAGGTTTCACAATGGATTTCTTTCTCATTCTGAAAAGCGCGCACTCGATCGTGCGCTGGGTGATCGTGCTGGTCGCGTTGGTTGCCGTCGTCAAGTTCGCGCTGGGCTGGCTGCAAAAGGCAAAGGTCGAAAAGAACGATCGCGCGCTGATGAGCGCGTTCAGCGGCTTGGTTGATTTGCAGGCGCTGCTTGGCGCCATTCTTTTGTTCGGGCAAGGCTTGACGAACTCGACTATCGGTTTTCCGCCGAATCGCATCGAGCATGCCGTCGCGATGACCGTCGTCGCCGTGATCGCGCACCTGCCGGCGATGTGGCAAAAGGACGCGACCGCGACGGCGCTGCGCAACAATTTGCTCGCCGTCGTCGCTGCTCTGGCTCTCGTTTTTGTCGGCGTGTCCACGCTCGGCGGCAATCGCTGGTTCTAGCCAATGTCGAAACGCACTCCCACTCTCATCGTCGGTGGGCTGGTGATCGGGGTGACGCTATTCACCGTCGTCCTGTGGCTCGCGCAAACGCGGCAAGCGCCGGCGCGGGCTCGCGCCGATGCGTTGGCTTCCATCCCGGTGAATGGCAAGGTCGGCTTCGTCGCGCAGATCACGGCGATCGAGGGCAATACTCTGACCATCGAAGTGTTGGCGGGCAAGGATTATGCGCAGCGCACGGGCGCGCGGCTCCAAGCCGAACGCGGCAAAGAGCGCATCCTGATCGGCGGCGAATCGGACATCCGGGTCGGCGCGGTGGCGCAGTTCGACGGCGTCAAGACCGGCGTGAACGCGCTCCGCCTCGTTCGAGTTACGATCCTGACCGGCTATTACAGCGGACCGCCGGGTAAGTGACACACCGATTTCCCGCCANNTGAGGCGTGACGAGTGGTGTGGAAGAGTTCCTCGTCACTCGACATTCGCCACTCTCCCCCGCGCATTTGACTTTGCCCGTCCCCGCGCGTATACTAAGCCCGCAACCTTGCGAGGGTGCTTGTGCAGAACCTTCGCAAGGTTAGTTTACCAGGAATCACCACATGAGACTCTCCCGTCATTTCGGCGCGACTCTGCGCGAGGCGCCTGCTGGCGTCGAAGCGATCAGCCACCAACTCTTGCTGCGCGCCGGGTACATCCGGCAACTTGGGCAAGGTCTGTTTTCGTATTTGCCATTGGCAAAGCGCGCGCTGACCAAGATCGAAAACATCATGCGTGAGGAGATGGACGCGATTGGCGGGCAGGAACTCACCATGCCGGTCGTGCATCCCGCCGAAGTGTGGAAGGCGACCGGGCGCTGGTATGCGGTGGGCCCGGAAATGGCGCGCTTTAAGGATCGCAAAGAGCGCGACATGGTGCTGGCGATGACGCACGAAGAAGTCGTCGCCGATCTATGCAAAAGCGACATAAAATCCTACAAGCAACTTCCCCAACTCATCTATCACATCCAGACTAAATTTCGCGACGATCCCCGCCCGCGCGCCGGACTCATCCGCGTCCGCGAGTTTACGATGAAGGATTCGTACTCGCTCGACCTGGACGAAGCCGGACTCGACGCGCAGTACCGCGCGCACTACCAGGCGTATTTCAACATCTTTAATCGCTGCGGCGTGCCGACGCTTGCCGTCGGCTCGGATGTCGGGATGATGGGCGGCAGTCTCGCGCACGAGTACATGTACCTCACGCCGGTCGGCGAAGATACGCTGGTGCTGTGCCGCCACTGCGGCTATGCGGCGAATCGGCAGATCGCGCGCTTTGCCAAACAGCCGGCGGCGCCGGCAGCGCTCCAGCCGCTGGAAAAGGTCGCGACGCCGGACTGCAAGACGATCGAGGCGCTCGCGAATTTGCTCAACATCCCAAAGAGCAANNCGCGAGGAATTTGTTTTTGCGATCGTGCGCGGCGACATGGAAGTGAACGAGACGAAACTGACGAACGCGGTCCACGCCGATTGGCTGCGCCCTGCGACCGACGGCGAAATCCGCGCGGTCGGCGCGACGCCCGGCTATGCCTCGCCCATCGGCTTGAAGAACGTGACCGTCGTCGTTGACGACGCGGTGCCGGCGTCGCCCAACCTCGTCGCCGGCGCGAACG
>DHFK01000202.1:5460-5581 GCA_002400365.1 Anaerolineales bacterium UBA4826
CGGCGAGCGACGGCGACGCGTGCGTCAATTGCGGCAGCGCGCTCTACACCGCGCGCGGCGTCGAGGTCGGCAACATTTTTAAACTGGGCACGCGCTACTCTGCCGCGATCGGCGCGACCTA
>DHFK01000222.1 GCA_002400365.1 Anaerolineales bacterium UBA4826
TCAATTCGATGCCGCGCTCGCGGATGATCTCGCGCGTCTCCTCGCCCGATTGCGGCGCCAGAAGAAGAGCCGCCGCCGCGCCAACGACGGTGCCGAGCAAAAAGCCCGTCAGAAATTCCCATCCGCGACTGTCGTCTGCCATTTTCCTACTCCTTTCTCACACGCGCACGTGATGAGTTTTGATCAAACCGATGGACTGCCTAACAATGCAAAGAGTGCCTAACGTCGGATGAGGATGCGGAGCGCCTGCGCCACACCCGACGCGAAACTCGACGCGCGGACCATCGGGGTGACGAGATTCTCGCTGACAAAGACGGTCGTGCCGCGCACAGTGCGCGCCGTCTCGTCAGCCGAATCGAGAATCGGTTTGATTTCTTCGCGCAGCAACTTGGCTAGGTTGCGAATCTCCAGAACCAAAACGATCAGGACGACGCCAACGACCAGAGACTCGACTGCCAGGAGGATTATTGCGAGATCGCGCACGAAAGTCACCGTCTCCCTCACTTTCGCCGGGGATTATAACATAGTTTGAGGGAACGCGCAATGATAGGTTCACTCGCCCGACCCGGCGTTGAGCGCGTCCCAGATCGCCGGGTCTTCGCCGCCGGGACGCCACATCACCATGCCGCCCAGCCCAAATTCTCTGACGCTGTCCCACGCCAGCGCGACATAGCGCGCGTCCACAAACCACACGGTATGTTTTTCCTCGACGTACGGCGCGCAATCGAAGAAATCCGGCGGGCAAGGACTGCGGATCACGGTGTAGGTCAGCACGCTTTCGCCGACGACGCCGCGCGCGTCCGATTCGACAAAGCGCTCGACGCCGCCGTACCGCGTCTTGAGGGCTTGCGTGTCGCTCCACCACAAGGCGGGCGTTTCCTTGCCGCCCCAGTCGTAGCCGTACAAATGGATGCCGAGGATGATTTTCTCGCGCGGAACCTGGGTGACGGCGTACGCGATCACCTGGCGCATCCACCAGATCGGCGCGTTCGGTCCAGGGCCCCCGTTCTTGCCGTGATACTCGTACGCCATGATGCGAATCTGGTCGGCGACGCGCCCGAGCGCGGCGTAATCGGCAAAGTGGGAGAGCGTGCCGCCATCGTCGCTGCGAACCTTCGCCGGCACCGTGACGCTCAGCGTTTTGCCTTCCGTGTGCAGCGCGTTCGCCAGCAGCGCGATGAACTCGCCAAAGCCCTGGCGCGACTCGGGCGGCAGATTTTCATAGTCAATGTCAATGCCGTCAATCAACGGCGACCGCGCGACCTGCATGATCGCTTCGATGTGGCGCGCGCGCAGTTTGGGATCTTTGAGCATCTGGATGATGTTGCGCGAGTCCCAGGTGCTGGACACGGTCGGCACGACGTGAATGTCGTTGGCGCGCGCCAAGTCCACTAACACGGCGTCGTTCACGGGATCGTTGGCGGTCAGACTGCCATCGCGCTCGACGGTGTAACTGAACGCGCTGATTTCGTTGTATGATCTCACGTGCGTCGCGACGATGATGACCAATTGGCGGAGCGGCTCGCGCGAGCCGCTGCGGAGCCACGCGCCGATGATCGGCGGCTTGGGGGGCGGCGGCGGCATGGGCGCGGGCGGTTCGGGCGGGGACGCGGCGACGAGAAAGACGAGCGCGACGGCGCTCAATAAAACTGCTCGCGACATCATCTCTTTAACGGGCTGCTCGTTCGGACAGCCAGCGTTTCAACGATTGTGGACTCTCGCCAGAGCGACGCCCCGCGAGGATGCCCGAAATACTCAAGTCTTCGTCCAAGCCAGGCCAATGGATGAGTGTGCCATCGCCAATGATTTCGAAATCACTGCGCTCCTCAGGCGTGCCATGCCACAAGCGCGGATACCATGCCAATGGCACGGTGATCGTTCGACCGTCCATGAGATCAACGGTGAGCGAATCTTCACTCATCACAACGCGCTGTGCGCGCGCTTCCTGAATCTCAATGACTAAAGAACTCATACCAATGCTCCAANNGCATTTTGGGTGTTTCCTAAAGTGGCTTGATCATAAACGACTTTGGCTTGGGCGTCAAGACGCGTTTTGGACTGAATTCCTATTTTGCAAAAATCGCAAGGCGTGGTAGAATGGGCGTGGTGTCAAAATGAGCGAACAACGACAACCAGTCGTCGCGACCTCCAATGTCGGCGTCTTGACGCAATTCGTTCGGACGGTGCGCCTGGTGTGGCGCTTGCTCAACGACGCACGCGTGCCCTTGCCGCCCAAACTGATCATCCCCACCGCGATCGTGTACATTCTTTCCCCGGTAGATCTGATGCCAGACGTGATTCTCGGGTTAGGGCAATTGGACGATCTGGGCATCCTTGCGCTTGCCGTCGCGATGTTCATCGAGTTCTGCCCGCGCGCGTTGGTCGAGGAACATCGCCGCGCGATCGCGGCGGTGGCGGGCTTGGGCGCGCAGCCGAAGGAAGACGTGATCGAAGGATCGTACCGCGAGGTCAAGGACGATTCCAAATAGGTTGGCGCGCGGTAATGCTTTCGGAAAGGTGGTAGGATGACGGACACGCTCAAAACGTTCCAACAATCGGCGACCGATTTGAACGTATCGGTGAACACGTTGAAACGCTGGGCAAAGGATTTTGCGCCCTTTCTATCCCCCTCGGGACCGGTGAGCGGGGATGGCTCGAGCCGGCGATTTTCGGACGAAGACTTGGCGGTGCTGCGCCGCGTCAAGGAGCAGTTAGCCGGCGGCGCCAGCACGGAAGAGGTTGTGGAGCAACTACATGCCGAAGGGCGCGGCGAGACCGTCGCGACGGCGCTCGCAACGCGCGAAGGCGCGAGCGGACAGTCGGTTGGCTTTGTCGTGCTGACCGATACCTTGCGCGCGATGATTGACAATCAGCAGGCGCTGCAGAACAGTCTGCAAGTGAATCGCAACTTGCAGGGTGTGATTATCCAGGACAATTTCAATCTCAAAGAAGAGAATATGAAACTGCGCGAGCGGATGCTGCATCTGGAGCAGGAACTCGGCGAGTTACGCAAGCGCGACGCAGATTATCGCCTGATGCTCGAACAGCGTCTCGCGCGCGTGGAAGCCGAAGCGCGCAAAAGCATTTGGAGCAGGTTGTTCTGAGAACATTCATCTGACAATTGAAATCACCCAGCCTCGCGTACTAGCGCGGGGCTGTTTTGTGTCAACCCCAGACGAGGAGGAACCGGGAGATGCGAACAACACGCTTGGCGATGGTCGGGTTGGGCAACGTCGGACGCCGCTTGCTCGAATTGATTCAGTTGAAGCGCGATCTGCTGCGCGCGCGCTTTGATCTCGAACTGGTGGTCGTCGGCGCGGCGGACACGAGCGGCGCGGCAATCGCCGCCGACGTGTTGGACGTCGCCGAGATTTTGCGGCTCAAGCGGGAGCGTCAGGGCATCGCGACGTATCGCCAGTTGGGTCAGCCGGGCGCCTCGCCGTTACAAATGGTGTTGGCAAGCCGCGCCGACATCCTCGTGGAACTATCGGTGACGAATCTAAAGCACGGCGAACCAGGGTTAAGCACGCTCCGCGGCGCGCTGTCGCGCAAGATAGACGTCGTCACCGCGAACAAAGGTCCGCTGGTGCTGGCGTATCAGGAACTCGCCGCGCTCGCGCGCGCCAACGGCGTGCGTTTGCTGCACAGCGCGGCGGTGACTGGCGGCTTGCCCACGTTGAATATCGGCGTGCGCGATCTGAGCGCGACGGTGATCGAAAAGTTCGAGGGCGTCGTCAACGGCACGACCAATTACATTCTATCGCGCATGAGCCAAGGGCAGACGTACGATGAGGCGCTCAAACACGCGCAGGAGATCGGGATGGCGGAAGCCGATCCATCGCTCGACGTGGACGGCTGGGACGCGGCGAACAAGTTGGTTATCATCGCCAACGCCGTGCTGCATCGCCCGACCAAGTTGAAGGACGTGAGCGTCGAGGGCATTCGCAAGGTTACACAAGACGATTTGCGCGCGGCGGCGGAGCGGCGGGAGACGATCAAGTTGATCGCGCTGGCGGAAAAAGTCGGCAGCGACTATAACTTGAGCGTGCGCCCGACCTTGCTCGATCGGTCGCATCCGCTGGCAAAATTGGGCGCGGGGATGATGGGGGTGATGTACCACACCGACATCAACGGCACGATCTTTGCCGCGATCGAGGAAGACGATCCGTACCCCACGGCAGCGGCGGTGTTGCGGGATATTGTGCAGGTGGCAAGCGAAACGCAAGCGGAGATTGACAAACCATAGGGCCAAGTCAGACAAAACCGGGTGGAAGGCAGCCGCGCTGCCGTCAGATTGACTNNAGACCCGTCAGGTTTTGAGACCCTTCGCATTGCTCAGGGCAGGCCTGACGGGTCTGCTTATCGCGCGCATGATGAGACAAACCTTCCAGGTTTCCGAAACCTGGAAGGTCTTTGCGTCCGCGACACCCTCTTGATTCTGCCAGCCGTTGGTTTCGTTCTACTTGACCAGCGCGGGGTGTAGTCCCAGCGCCTGCAACGCCGCGCGGTAATGTCTTACCGCTGGGCGATTCATGCGCAGCGCGTCAACGGTCGCGCGCCCAATCGGAGTCTGGCCGATAACCTCACTCAGGTCATCACTCCAAACAAAATGATCAGCCCAATGCTGAACACGCGGGTTGAACATCGGGACATCCTGTCCTGTTTGGGCATCAACCGCAGACTGGCGGCTGCCTTTGTAGCGATTGCAGGCCGGACATGCCAGCGCCAAGTTGTCCAGAACCGTCTTGCCGCCGGCTGCCAGCGGCAGGATGTGTTCGATCTCAAACACTTCCGGCGAGTAGCGCGCCGGAGAACAGCAGTATTCACAACAACTTACCGCGCGCTTGATAACGCGAGCACGCAACGCGAGGGGGATGTAGATGCCTGTCATCTGGCTGGGTGCGCTTTTTACGGTGGCTGACGGTTGGCAACACCAAGGAGTTGGTCGGCAAGCTTTTCCAACCGCTGATCCATTTCACGGATGTACGTATCCAGTTCCGTTTCTTCGTTTTTCGTCAGACCTCGTTCACGGTTCTTGTCCAGCAACTCTGCCACGCGCAGACGATCCTGCGCGGGCAGCCGGTAAGACTCGGCAATTTGCGCCGCCTGAGCGTCAGCCGATGCCAGGCGCGCCATTTGCCATTCGTCAAAACGCAGCATGAACTCATTCAGTTCGGGAGGCGTCAATGACGACACGGCATGGATCAGTTCGTCGGGCTTCCATCTGACGGCAACTGTCGTGGACATGGCAACTCCTCTCTTCAAATAGAACAGGCAATCTCTGCAATGCAAGTATAGCCGAGAATCGAATATCCTGTCAACTTGCGCGCTCCGTTTCCACTACGTTCAACCATCTTGTCAGCTACAACGAAACAGAGTATAATCACCGCAGAGTGGAGGAGTTTCAACTAGAGAGAGGGAAAAAATGACCATCATGGAAATCATCCAGGACATTCACGCGATGGATGAAGAACTATGGCACTATGAAACTCGCTATGGTCTGCGGTCCCAGTACTTTTACGAACTGTACCAAGCCGGGCAGTTAGCGGACGAGGATCCAGCCGAAGCGCGTGACTACATGGACTGGGCGGCTTGCTTTGAAATCAAGCGTCACCGCGAGGAACTGTATGATGCTTTGATCCACGAAGTAGTGTTGCAAGCCAAAGCGCAGCCCATGGTTTCGCTGGCTGATTTGCGATTGACGCGGAAACCAGCAGTCACTCCCGCAGGAGTATGATCCGTGCTGTCATCCATCGAATCCTACAGCCAAGCCATCTACGCTTTGCTGGACACCGCCGCAGCCGTGCGTGAGCATACCATACGCATTTACCCACGCGGCGCGTCGGTTGGGGTTATGGAAGGCGACGTTGAGTTTGACCAGAACGTTGTATTGCGCGTGTATGAACGGCTTGATTTTGTTCGCCAGCGCATCATGGCTTATTCGTACGAGGTGTGGCAGAGCCAGCAGCAACTTTACTGGTACGATCACACACCTCACCCAGACGATTTGGCGCTAGCCAGTACGCATCCCCACCACAAGCACATGCCGCCGGACATCAAGCATCATCGCGTCCCTGCCCCTGGCTTGAGTTTCAACCATCCCAATCTGCCCTTCCTGATCGAGGAAATCGAACGAACATTGCTACAAAACGATTGACGAATTGGTGGAATGGTAGACCCGTCAGGTTTTGAGAC
>DHFK01000221.1 GCA_002400365.1 Anaerolineales bacterium UBA4826
CCCCTATCCCCCCTTCCCCCCTTCCCCCTCTCCTGATGCTGAAGTGCGCATCAGGAGAGGGGGAAGGGGGCTGGGGGGTAGGGGGTGAGGCGCTCTCCACGCACCCTCACGTCCTAATCGTCGGCGAGGAGGTTGAGGGCGACAGGGTCGCGGGCGTCCCGCCTGAATTGATTGACGAACTCGCCGCGGACGACCGGGTGGACGCGGTGATCTACGAGGCGGACGGCGCGCGGCTCTTGCCCTTCAAAGCGCCGGCGGCGCACGAACCGGTCGTGGCGAATTCGACGACACTGCTCGCGCCGGTCATCGGCGTCACCGCGCTCGGCGCGCCGCTGGACGACGCGCACGTTCATCGCGCGGAGATCGTCGCGCGATTGGCGGGCGCGCGGCTCGGCGAACCGGTCACACCGTTGATTGCCGCGCGCGTGCTCGCGCATCCCGACGGCGGATTAAAGCGCAAGCCGCAGGGCGCGCGCGCGCGCGTGCTCATCAACCAGGTTGAAAGCGATTCCCAAATGGACCCCGCGCGCGCGCTCGCGCGTTTGCTGCTCAACTATGACGCGATCGACGCGGTCGCAATCGGCGCGGTCCGCAACGTGCGAGACCCGATCCGCGAAACACATCGGCGCGTGGCGGCGATCGTGTTGGCGGCAGGCGCGGGAACGCGCATGCGCGGGCGCATCAAGCAACTGCTGCCCTGGCGCGGCAAGACGCTGATCGAAAACGCGATTGACCTCGCCGCGCGGTCGCACGTCGTCGAGACAGTCGTCGTCCTAGGCGCGCACGCAGAAGAAATCCGCGCGGTCATCCAAGCGACGCCGGTCCGCATCGTCGTCAATCGGCAGTGGGAAGAGGGACACTCGACCAGTATCCGCGCCGGGCTGAACGCGTTGTCGTCGCGCATAGACGCCGCGATTTTCATCAACGCGGATCAACCTTTGCTGACGAGCGCAGTCGTCAATCAAATCATTCAACGTTATCGCGAGACGGACGCCTCCATCATCGTGCCGCTGTACGCCGGCGCGCGCGGCAGCCCGGCGCTGTTCGATCGCAAGCATTGGTCCGAATTCGCGACGTTGCGCGGCGAGCAGGGCGGACGCGAGTTATTAGCAAAATATCCGGTCGCGCGCGTCGAATTTGCGGAGGCGCGCCTGGGAACGGACGTGGACACGCTGGAAGAGTATGAGAAATTGACATGACTCGCCGCGCGTGGTATAGTTGGACTGCGCTATCTCTCAACGACGAGGAGTTTACCCCGGCATTAGAAAAGATTCGTTCAGTGACGACGCCAGCAGATTTCGGGCTGGCTTTTTCTATCGTGAAATCATCGCTCGACCTGAAACAAATCGAACGCCAGCGCGATGTGATCTATCGGCGCACGCGCGCGTTGCGCGTGCAGACGATGCGCGACGCCGCGCGCTTTATTGACGCCGTCGGCTTTTGTCTGCTCTTTGCTTCGACGCGGAACGTCGAATTGCCGTCTCTGTTCGAAGCGGTCAAGGGTCGCCGCGACGCGCACATTGACGATTGGGATGCCGACTCGGATCGCGTGTGGGGCTGGAAGAACGATCTGCCGGCGACGCGGCGCGCGTACTATGGCAAAGCGTTGACCGGCAAGCCGATGTTCATTTCGCTCGAGATGCTGCCGTACGTGATCGCGCTCGCCGCGCCGGCGAATGTGCGCGCGGAGTACCAACGCGGACGCGTCAGCCAGGAAGCCAAGCGCGTGCACGACGCGTTGGCGGCAATGGGGCCCACGCCCGCGATGGCGCTGCGCGCCGCGACCGGGCTGGACAATGCGCGTTATCATCGCGCGTTGGACGAGTTGCAGCGCGCGCTGGTCGTCGCGCCCGTCGGCGCGACGCTCGAACGCGGCGCGTGGGCGTCCCAGATTTTCGATTTGGTCGCGCGCTGGTTCCCGCGCCAATGCGAGCGCGCGCAAAAGATTGACACCGCCGCCGCATACCGGGCAATCGTCAAACGCTACGTGACGACGACGCTCGCCAGCACCGTCCCGATGGTCGTCCGGGTCTTTGGCTTGCCGCGCGAGCGGGTGGACGCGGCGGTGGACGCCCTGGTCGCGCGTCGGATCTTTTCGAAACAAGCGAATTGGATTCTGAGGCATGTTGAATAGCGATGGGACGATTGACTTGACCTTACCGGCGGAAATCCGCGTGCTGATGCCGGGGGGCCAAGTGGAAGAAATGAAACTGGAGACGTATCTTGCCGGCGCAGTGGCGGCGGAGATTGGCACGCTCGCGCCCTTGGAGGCACTCAAAGCCCAAGCGATTGCGTCGCGCACGTACGCCGCGCTGCTGCGCCGTCACCCGGAACAAAACGCCGACGTGTGCATCACCGCGCACTGCCAACGCTGGAAGCGCGTCGATCCCATTTCCGCCCCCGAAGTTTTCCGCGCGCTCAGCGAGACCTGGGGCATGGTCGCGCTGCACGCCGACAACCTGATCAACGCGTTTTTCTTCGAGCATTGCGATGGGCACACGCGCAACGCCGAGGACATGCTGATTCCCCCGTTCGATTATTTGCGCGGGGTGGATTGCCCGTGCGGCTTTCTCACGCTGAAAGGTCACGGCGTCGGCATGTGCAAGCGCGGCGCGATCGTGATGGCGCGCCGCGGCGCATCGTTCGAGCAAATCCTGAGCCATTACTATCGCGGCGTGGCCGTCGCGCGCGCGAGCGTCGCCAACCCGATCGTCTTAGAGCCAGAGCAAGTCGAACTGACTCAGCCACCCGCTCCGCTACCACAAGCGCCGGCGAAGAGAAAGGCAAAACCCAAAGCGACCGCGCCCAGGCGCAAGCCCGCGCGTGAACCGGAACGAGTGCGTCGGTTCGTTCCCCCGGCGCCTGCCACGGCACCGGAACCGGCGCCGCCCGCGCCTCCCATTGTCATACCAGTCGAATTGCCAAGCCCAAAGGCAGAGCCGCTCACACCCGAGCCTACGCCGGCGGCGACCGAAACAACCGCGCCGACCCCGGCGATCTCTCCGCCAAGCGCGCCCACTGTAGAAATCGAAACTGCGCCGAGCATCGCCGCGCAGCCCGCGCCGGCAGAACCGCTTGCAGAAACGCCGGCGGTTGTCGCGGCCCCGGCCGTCGCAGCGCCCAGGGTCGCCGAAACAAAGGCGCCGGCGTTGGAGCAAGCGCCACGGGCACGCGTGCGCCCGATCCACGTTGATCACTTGCCGGGCGGGCGCATGATTGCCGGCTGCTTGTCCCGCGCCGGCGCCGTCGTGTCCATCGAAGACGCGCGGGGGAACAAGACGCTAGTCTTTAGCGGCAGCGCGCCGCACTATGGCGAAGGCGGATTCGAGACGCTGCTCGCGGAGGACGGCGTGTACCGTGTGGCGATTGACGGTCAGTTGATCGAGGTCAACGTGCGCGGGGAAACGGTGTTTATTCACGCGGGGTGAGAGGAAAACGTAAAGCGCAAGCCGCCGGCGAGTTCGGCGGCTTTTATTTTGCCAGGAGCAAGTCAACGATCGCCGGCGCGAGATCGGTCAGCGATTTGATGCGCGGCGCGATTCTGGCGCGTTCCGCGCCGATGAGGAGCGTCGGCACCGGGTTGCGCGTGTGCCCTTTTGCCGACGTATCCTCGATGTTGCCGTGATCGCTGGTCGCGATGACGAGCACATCGTCAAGACAGGTTTCATCGAGGATGCCGCGCAGGAGTTGATCCACTTCTTCGAGCACGCGCGCGGTCAAATCCGGTTTGGCTTTGTGTCCCGCCATGTCGGTCAGAAAGTACTCAAAGACGGCGAGGTCGTTTTCGCTGGCAAGGCGCGCCAGATTCCTGCCCGCCGCGCGCGCGGTAATCAGCGGCACATCCGCGCTGTGCTCACGCCAAAGTTGATTCGTGACAAAAGCGCTGACCGCGCGTCCGGCGCGCAAATCGTCAATATCGCGATAGCGGACGCCGGCGGCGTGGACCGCGTGCGACAGCGCCGAGCGCCGCGCCTTGTTGCGCGCGAGCCGCTCGAAGAAAATCGGCGGATAGGCGTTGGCGAACGCCACGCGGCGCGGCGCGGCGACGAGACGCTGAAAAAGGTTCTCGTGCGCGAGCAACCGGCGGAGCGCGGCATTCGGATACGGCCCCAGGTGTTCGCCGATGGCTTGCGGCGCGTTGACGCCGGTAAAGATCGTCGTCTGCCCGGTCGCGCTCTGCGGCAGCCCCGGCACGCCGAGCGTCGCGTCGGTGGGAATGAGCGTCGCGCGCGCGGAATCGAAATGCCCGTTGCCGCGCAAGGTCGGCATCTCGCCGTCGAATAGCGCGCGCAGTGTGGGCATCGGCGCGGTGACGAGTGGATTGACGGCGCGATCGTTTGGGCCCAAGCCCCAGCCGTCGAAAAAGAGCATCAGGATACGCATGTCAAATGTGCCAATATTTTGTCCGGCGACGCGTACTCGCCGTTGAGCCAGAGCAGCGGACGCGCGTCGCGCGCGCGGCCAAAACCAGCCGCTTGCGCCGCGCCGATGAAAATCGTGTGATCGCCCGCAGCGTGCGCGGCGACGACACGGCAGTCCAGGTACGCGATACAGTCGTCGAAAATCGGCGCGCCGGTCGTGGCGCGATGATGTGCGATGCCGGCAAAGGGATCTGCCGGGGCGACGACTTGCTTGGCAAAGCGTTTCGCCAGATGCGCTTGCCGCGCGCTGAGGATGTTCAGCGCAAAGATGCCGGCGCGCGCAACCAGGTCGTGCGTCGTCGTGCCCTTGGTTATGCAGATCAGAACGAGCGTTGGGTCGAGTGAGACGGACGTGAACGAGTTAGCGGTCATGCCGTGAATCCGTTCGCCGTGGCGGACGGTGAGTATCGTCACGCCGGTCGGAAATCGGCGCATCACTTGACGAAAGAGCGTTGGGTCAATGGACACAGAACTCCTGGGAATGGCAAATGGCGGATCGCGGGCTTGGCTTGAGCGTTCCGAACTCCGCAAGCGCTTTATTATAGTCCATTGGCGAAGAAATGGCATAAAGGTTTTGCAAGAGGTGAGGACGCGCGCGAGCGTGTTGGCGCATGGAGAACAAAAGGCACAGGGTCGCGGTATGATCTCTCAACAGCCGCGCCGTGCCGCCGTTGCCTTGCCCGGTGGAGTGTGATATAATGACTCTGGAAAGCAAACCAACCCTGGCTTGTTCCCAAACGCGATGACGCACGGGATGAGCCATTTTTTCTGTAGGACGTTTGGCAAGAGGTGAACGATGGCGCGAACAGCAACAGCGGATACAGTCACAAACAAAAAGAGCGAACTGAAGATCATGTTGCTGCCGATTGACGAAATCAAAGTGCTGTGTCGGAAGTATAACGTGCGCGAACTTGCGTTGTTCGGCTCGGCGTTGCGCGATGACTTTGGCCCCGCAAGCGATGTGGATTTGCTTGTGGACTTTAAGCCAGAGGCAACTGTTGGTTTTATCGCTCTCTCGAAAATGCGGCGAGAACTTGCTGCCGTCTTCCGGCGCCCGGTGGATTTGGTGCCGAAAAGTGGACTAAAGCCGAGAATTCGTCAAGAGGTGCTTGCTAGCGCGCAGGTGATCTATGCGGCGTGAAGATCTCTATCTGGCAGACATTGTCGAAGCCGCTGATTCGATTGAGCACTTTTTGCATGGCGTTGAGAAAGACACCTTTCTGCAAAACGATCTCTTGCGGAGCGGCATCCTGCATAAACTCACGATCATCGGCGAAGCAGCGGCGCGTCTGCCCGACGAGTTTCGCAATCGCCATCCCGAAATCGAGTGGNNCGCGCCAGCGTTGAGAGAAAAAATTGTAAAGATCATTGACGAGGAGTACTGCTCTACCAATCTCACTGATCGCGAAGAGACGTGAACGCACGCTTGCGCAAGTGAATTCTTATTGGGTTGGTAAACGTTCGATGGCGACGCTACTCCTTAAAAACGCGGATGTGCTTGTAACGCTGGACGCGGCGCGCCGCGAAATCCGCGACGGCGCGCTGTTTGTCCGCGATCACGTCATCGCAAGCGTCGGCGCGACCGACGAACTTTCTGCGCCTGCCGATCGCGTGATTGACGCGCGCGGCATGGTCGTTCTCCCGGGTCTGGTCAATACGCACCATCACCTCTACCAGACACTGACGCGCGCAATTCCCACCGCGCAAGATGCCGATTTGTTTCACTGGCTCAAAACGCTTTACCCGATCTGGGCGGAACTCACGCCCGCTGCGGTGTACACGAGCGCGCTCGTTGGTCTCGCTGAACTCGTCTTGAGCGGCTGCACGACCGCCGCCGATCATCTGTACCTTTTTCCGAACGGCTCGAAACTCGACGATGAAATCCGCGCGGCGCGCGAAATCGGCGTTCGATTTCATCCAACGCGTGGCTCGATGTCGCTCGGCGAATCGCAAGGCGGTTTGCCGCCCGACCGCGTGTGCGACAGCGCAGACGCGATCCTGCGCGACTCGCGCCGCGTGATCGAAGCGTTCCACGACCCCAAGCCGTACTCGATGTGTCGCGTCGCGCTCGCGCCCTGCTCGCCCTTTTCCGTCACACCCGACCTGATGCGCGAGTCGGCGCGGCTGGCGCGCGCGTACAACGTGCGTCTGCACACGCACCTCGCAGAGACACGCGACGAAGAAGATTTCTGTCTGCAAAAATTCGGCAAGCGCCCGGTGGATTACGCCGAACATCTCGAATGGCTCGGCGATGATATCTGGTTCGCCCACAGCGTCTGGGTGAACGATGCCGAGATCGCGCGCTATGCCCAGACCGGCGCCGGCGTTGCGCACTGTCCATCGAGCAATATGCGGCTCGCGTCCGGCATCGCGCCCATTGTGAAGATGCTGAAGGCGGGTGTGAAAGTTGGCTTGGGTGTGGACGGCAGCGCGTCGAACGATTCGTCGCACATGCTGGCGGAGGCGCGGCAGGCGATGCTCTTGCAGCGCGTCGGCGGCGATCCTCGTGCATTAACGGCGCGGCAAGCGCTGGAACTGGGGACGCTTGGCGGCGCGCGTGTGCTGGGGCGCGACGACCTTGGCTCGCTGGAAGCCGGCAAAGCGGCAGATTTCATCGCGGTCAACGTGAACCGCTTGGATCTTGCCGGCGCATTGCACGACCCGGTTGCTGCGCTCGTCTTTTGCACGCCGCCGCGTGTGGACTGGTCGGTCATCAACGGTCGCGTCATCGTCGAGAACGGCGAACTCGTGACGCTGGATTTGCCGCCGGTGATCGAGCGGCATAATCGGATGGCGCGGGAAATGGTGGAGAAGGCGGCGGCGAGGTGAAGGAGGAAAGATGGCGACAAATGTGTTGAGCATACCGTATCCAGAGGAACTGTTGTTGTCTCTGAAGGAGAATCCGGCGCAATTTGAAGCGGAGGCGCGGCTTTTGCTCGCGGTCAAGTTGTATGAACTGGGGCGCGTATCCACCGGCATGGCGGCACAACTAGCCGGCATGGGACGCGTCGAGTTTATGTTCGGACTTGGGCGATTCGGCTTGTCGCCGATGGGCGTGGAGCCAGACGAGCTCGCGGAGGANNTAGGTGATGATGTGATCGCCGAAGCGTTACGGCTTGCTGGCGAGAGTTGAGCGGCATTATCGGCTGGCGAGGGAAATGGCGGAAAGAGCAGGAAAGCGATAGAGATGGCTAAATCCAAATTAAATGGCAAGCGCCTTCCGCAATTCGCGCAAAGATACTTTTGGGACGTAGATGCGCGCAAATTGGACGCGGACAAGTACTCCACCTACATCATCGAGCGGCTGCTAGAGTTGGGCAATCCACAATCTGCGCGCTGGCTGTTGCAGCGTTATTCCCGGCGCAAAATCATTGGCGTCCTGAGAAAGACGCGCGCGCTATCAAGAATGAGCGCGAATTTTTGGGCGGTATACTTTGGCTTGCCGCGAGAAGAGATTCGATGTTTATCGAAACGCTACCAAAAGCAACACAGCACCGTTTGGAACTTTTAGGCGCAAAGAAAATCACGCGCGCATTTTATCTGGCAGGCGGTTCGGCACTGGCGCTCCATTTGGGGCATCGCCTTTCGGTGGACCTTGACTTTTTCACGCCACGACCATTCGATGCCCCGGAATTAGCGCGTCGTCTCACCGAAGCGGGCAAGTTCGTTCAAGAGCAAAGGAAGAAAGACACCTTGCTTGGGACGCTCGATCAAGTCAAGGTGAGTTTCTTCCGCTATTCTTATTCGATGATTGCCAAAAGCGAAAGGACTTTGAACACGGCGATAGCCAGCGTGCCGGACATTGGCGCGATGAAGTTGGAGGCAATTGGCACGCGTGGCAAAAAGCGCGATTTCATTGATCTGTATTTCATCTGTCGGGCGCAGCACACGCTCGAAGACGTGCTGGACTGGTATCGTGAAAAGTACAGGGGCGTCCAAGTCAATCTGGTTCATTACGTCAAAGCACTAACCTACTTTGAGGAAGCCGAAGCCGATCCAATGCCCCGAATGTTGAAACGCGTGTCATGGGGTGAAGTGAAACGATTTTTCGAGAAGGAAGCGCCGCCGCTGCTCAAGCAAAAGGTAGAATAGCGCGGAGTCGAGAAGGCATTGATCGTCCTCCACGAGAAATCACATTGTAGCAAGCCCGCGAATGAAGCGAAAGGAACCATAAGCGCAATGGAAATCTCCCAACTCATCCGCGTCGCGCGCGGCGAGGAGCCAGCCGAACTCTTGCTCAAGAACGCGCGCGTCGTCAACGTCTTTTCCGGCGAAATCGAAGAGACCGGCGTCGCGATCACGCACACGCGCGTCATCGGACTAGGCAACGACTACCCCGCGCAGCGCGTGATTGACATGCGCGGGCGCTATATCGCGCCGGGGTTTATTGACGCGCACGTCCACGTCGAAAGCGCAATGGTGCCGCCGTTCGAATTCGCGCGCGCGGTCGTGCCGCACGGCACCACGTCGGTCATCATTGACCCGCACGAAATCGCGAACGTGCTCGGCGTGGACGGCATTCGCTATATGCTCGAAGCGAGCAAGTACACGCCGTTCAGCGTCTACGTGATGGTGCCGTCGTGCGTGCCGGCGACGCATCTCGAAACGAACGGCGGCGTCCTGCGCTGGTCGGATCTTATCCCGTTCAAGGACGATCCCTGGGTCATTGGCTTGGGCGAGATGATGAATTACCCCGGCGTGCTTTCTCGCGACCAAGAAGTGCTCGACAAACTGCGCGCGTTTTTCAATCGCCGGATTGACGGGCACGCGCCGGGCGTCACCGGGCGCGACCTGGAGGCGTACGTCGCCGCCGGCATCGCCAGCGACCACGAATGTACGACGGTCGAAGAAGCGCGCGAGAAGATTCGCCTGGGCATGCGCGTGATGATCCGCGAAGCGTCGAACGCGCAGAATTTGAAAGCGCTGTTGCCGGTCATCACGCCCAAGAACGCGCGGCGCATCCTCTTTGTCACGGACGACCGTTTCCCCGGCGATTTGATTGACCGGGGACACATTGATTACATCGTCCGCACGGCGATTCAAGAAGGACTGGATCCGACCACCGCGATTCAGATCGCGACGCTAAACGCCGCCGAGTACTTTAACCTGCACGATCGCGGCGCGATCGCGCCGGGTCGCCGCGCCGATCTGATCGTCTTCGACAATTTTGAACACCTCACCATCGAGCAGGTCTATCGCGGCGGCAGACTCGTCGCGCGGAATGGGCGCGTGTTGCCGCAGGAACAGCCGCCGCGCTATCCGATCTTGCGCAATTCGATGAATATCAAGTGGAGCAAGGTGGACGTGCGCCTGCCCGCCAATGGGCATCGCCAGGTGCGCGTCATCGAATTGATTCCCGATCAGATCGTGACCAAGCAGAGTGTTGACACCGCGCTTGTCCAGAACGGCTACGCCGTTTCCGACCCCGACCGCGACTTGCTCAAAGTCGCCGTGATCGAACGGCATCAAGCGACCGGCAATGTGGGGCTGGGTTTCGTGCACGGCTTGAAACTCAGGCGCGGGGCGATTGGCTCGAGCGTCGCGCACGACTCGCACAACATCATCGTCGCCGGCGCGAACGACGACGACATGATGACCGCCGCGCGCGCGATTGCCGCGATGCAAGGCGGCTTGGTCGCCGTGGAGAACGGCGAGGTGCTGGGGCGCGTGCCGCTGCCGATTGCCGGGCTGATGAGCGACCAACCGCTCGAGCGCGTCCGCGAGCAATTGGATGCTCTCTTCGAAGTGACGCGCGGACTCGGCGTGGATTTACATTCGCCGTTCATGGCGCTGGCGTTCCTCGCGCTGCCGGTAATTCCGGAACTCAAGTTGACGGATCGCGGCTTGGTGGACGTGAACAAGTTCGATTTCGTGCCGGTGTTCGCTGACTAGTCAGATAGTCTGGCAGTCGAATAGTCACTATTTGACTATTCGACNNAGCGCGTTGCCCATCGTGGTCACTCTGCCGCAGGTCGAACAGCGCGAGCCATTCGTCGAGATTGTCCACGCGCGCGGCGAACAAGTCGTAACGGTGATCGAGGTGCTCAGCCCGGCGAACCAAGCCGCCGGCGAAGGGCGCGACCGGTATCGCCAAAAACAACAACAAATCTTGGCGAGCGCCGTAAACCTTGTGGAGATTGACTTGCTGGCAAGCGGGCAAGCGACGGTCGCAGCGCCGGAGGAAGTGTTGTCCTCGCTGCCGGCGCATCGGTACATCATCAGCGTGCGCCGCGCGGTCGAGCCGGACCGTTATGAATTGTATCCCATCCCGCTCGCCCATGCGCTGCCGACGGTGCGCGCGCCGTTGCGCGCGCCCGACCCGGATGTTTCGTTCGATCTGCAAGCGATCCTGACCCAGTGCTACGACAACGGCGGCTACGCCGACCTGGCGGACTATCGGCAACCGCCGCGCGCGCCGCTCTCGGCGGAAGAAGCGGCATGGGTGAGTCGAGTATTGAAGCGCAAGTCTACGCGGCGCGCCCAAAGCCGGCGCGCGCCGCGGCGCCCCGCGCAGGAATCGAGAAGGAGGTGATGCCCAAGAGACAACGCCGCATTTTTCGCTTCAAGATCGAACAGGTGTGACACGTCGAAAAGGAGGATCGAAATGTCCAAGCCAGTTCTGCTCATCGTAACATTCGCCGCGCTCTTGATTTTGGCGCTCGCCGCGTGTGCCGCGCCCACACCGACGCCAGTGCCCCCCACGGCTGTGCCCCCACCAACGGCTGCCCCTAAACCAACCGAAGCGCCCAAGCCGACGGAAGCACCCAAACCAACTGAGGCGCCCAAACCCACAACCGCCCCGACGGCAGTGCCGCCGACCGCAACCGCTGCGCCCAAGCCAATCACGTTTGGCGTCGTCCTAGTCGGTCCCTACAACGATCACGGTTGGAGCGAAGCGCACTACACCGCCGCGCAGTACGTCAAGAGCAAATTGCCGGGTTCCGATTTCATCTACATTGACAAACTGAACTCAGCCGATCGTCCCGGCACGACGCTCGAGCAAGTGGTCAACGATATGAAATCCAAAGGCGTCAAACTGATCTTGACGACCTCTGACGATTTCCAGACCGACACGCTCACGGTTGCGCAAAAATTCCCCGACATGACCCTCGTCAACATCTCGGGTGACAATGCGTGGAAGGAGGGCAAGAACTTTAAAGCCCCCGCGAACCTCGGCAACTTTATGGGCAAGATGGAGTACGGCAAGATGATCGCGGGCTGCGCCGCTGCGCTGACGACGCAGACCGGCAAGCTCGGCTATCTGGGTCCGCTGATCAACGACGAGACGCGCCGCCTCGCCTCGTCGGTGTACCTGGGCGCCAAGTACTGCACCGTGAATTATCTGAAGAAGGATCCGACCGCGCTCAAGTTCGATGTCAAATGGATCGGCTTTTGGTTCAACATCCCCGGCTTTACGCTGGATCCGACCAAGGTCGCGAACGATTTCTTCAACGCGGGCAATGACATCGTGATCTCCGGCATTGACACGACCGAAGCGCTGGTCGTCGCCGGGCAGCGCGCGAAGAAAGGCGAAAAAGTCTGGGCGGTCTCGTACGACTATAAAGATGGCTGCGCCGAAGCGCCCGACGTCTGTCTCGGCGTGCCGTACTTTAACTGGGGCCCGCGCTATCTGAAGACTGTGCAGGCATTCCGCGATGGCACGTGGAAATCGTCCTGGGACTGGGACGGTCCGGATTGGAAAGACCTCAACAACCCGGACACCAGCGCGGTGGGTTTCACTTTCGGCAAAGCGTTGAGCGCTGACAACAAGACCAAGGTCGAGACGTTTATCAAGGGCTTGGCGGATGGCAGCATCAACCTCTGGAAGGGTCCCATCAAACTGCAGGATGGCACCGTCTATGTCAAAGAGGGCGCGACCGCGACCGACAAAGAGATCTGGTACTTGCCGCAACTGCTCGAAGGCATGACCGGTCAAAGCGCGCCAACCAAATAGCCGGATCGTCAAATAGTCTCGTAGTCGAATAGTCGTGGACGCAACACGGCTATTCGACTACCGACTATCTGACTATTTGACTATGAGACTATATGCGCCTCGAACTCAAAGGCATCCACAAGCGTTTTGGCTCCGTCCACGCGAACGACGACATCAGCGTAACGATTGAAGCCGGCACGATTCACGGCTTGCTTGGCGAAAACGGCGCGGGCAAATCCACGCTGATGAAAGTGTTGTCCGGTTTCATCCATCGCGACGCCGGCGAAATCCTGCTCGACGGCGCGCCGGTCGAATTCAAAACGCCGGCGGAAGCGATCCGCGCCGGCGTGGGCATGTTGCACCAAGACCCCCTCGATTTTCCGCCGCTGCGCGTGCTCGACAATTTTCTGCTCGGACGCGCAGACGGCTTGTGGCTCAAGCGCGCGCAGGCGCGCGCCAACCTCCGCAAATTCTGCCATCAATTCGGGTTCGCTTTCGACCCGGATGCGTTCGTCAGTTCGCTGACCGTTGGCGAGCGGCAGCAACTGGAAATCATGCGCCTGCTTTCGCTCGGCGCAAAAATCCTGATTTTCGATGAGCCGACCACCGGCATTTCCCTGCCGCAGAAAATCAAACTATTCGACACGCTGCGATCGTTGGCCCAGCAAGGCATGACGATTATTTTCGTCACGCACAAACTGCAAGACGCCGAAGATTTGTGCCGCAAGGTGACCGTGCTGCGACTCGGCCGGGTCACCGGCGAGGTGGCGCGGCCATTCACCGCCGATCAATTGGTGCGCTTGATGTTTGGGCAGTCGTTGGAGACGCAGGCGCGTGAATCCATCGCATTGGGCGAGGCGGTACTGGAATTGCGCGAGGTGTGCATCGGCGATTATCGGCTGCGCGTGCCGGACATCAATCTGCAAGTGCGCGCGGGTGAAGTGATCGGTCTGGCAGGCATCGAAGGCAGCGGACAGCGCCTATGCCTGCGCGCGTGCGCGGGCTTGGATCAGCCGCTTGCCGGCGAGATTCGGATTGCCGGCGAGAGAATGAATCGCCAACCGTATAACAAGTTCCAGGATCGCGGCGTCGCGTATCTGCCGGCAGGACGGTTGGAAGAAGGCCTCGTCCCCGGCTTGAATTTGACCGAGCACTTGATTCTCGCCGAGCGCTCAAACGAGTTCTTTGTCAATTGGAAGGCGGCGTCAAGTCACGCGCAATCACGCATCAACGAATACAGCATCCGGGGCATGCCGGCTTCGCGCGTCGAAGCACTCTCCGGCGGCAATCAGCAGCGCGCGCTGCTCGCGCTCCTGCAACCGAATCTGCGACTGGTGCTGCTCGAACATCCGACGCGCGGACTCGACATCGAATCCTCGCTGTGGGTGTGGCGTCAATTGCTCGAACGGCGGCGGCGCGGCGCGGCGATTCTCTTTTCCTCTGCCGATCTCGACGAAATCTTCGAGTACAGCGATCGCATTCTGGTCTTCTCCGGCGGGCGCGTCGCCAAGGCGTTGCGCGCGAAGGAAACATCGGTGCAGCAGTTAGGCGAGTTGATCGGAGGCAAGGGGCTGGGGATTGGAGATTAGAGATGGGGGATTAGAGATTAGAGATGGAAGTTGGGGATTGGAGATTAGAGGTTGGAGATGGATCAAGCAATGCCTAGATCAAGTGATGCGCGCGTTGCGAGCGATTTGGTTTGGACGATTGGCCCGATCATCCTCGGCTTGATTCTGACGACGCTCGCGCTCGTCGTCATCGGCGCCGACCCAGCCAAAGCGTATGCCACGCTCTGGAACGGCGCGCTTGGCAATCCGGCGAAGATCAGTAACGTGATGGATGCCTGGATTCCGTTGGTGCTTTGCTCGGTGGGCTTGCTCATTACGTTCACCGCCGGCTTGTGGAACATCGGCATCGAAGGGCAGATCGTGATGGGCGCGGTGTTCGCCGCCGGGGCGGCGCGCACATTCGATTTGCCGGCAGAAATTCTGATCCCGCTTATCTTCGTCTCCGGCGCGATCGGCGGGGCGTTGTGGGCGCTGCTTGCCGGCGTGTTCAAGGTGTACGGGCNNTTGTTTCGTTGATCGTCGTCTATTTTGCCCTGCGGGGCACATTGTGGGGCTTGAAACTCAAGGCGATGGGCAAGAACATGCGCTCGGCGTTTTGGCTCGGCATTCCGACGAACCGTTACATGCTGAGCGCATTCGCGCTGTGCGGGATGTTCGCCGGGCTGGCGGGCGCAGAGCAGGCCCTCGGCGTGTGGGCGCGGCTCATCCCCGCGATCTCCGGGGGCTATGGGTACCTGAGTATCCTCGTCGTTTTGCTTTCCGGTTTTCAAGCGGTCGGCGTGCCGTTGGTCGCGTTCTTTTTTGCCGCGGTCACGAAAGGGAGCATCGCCCTTCCGCTCGATCTGCAAATTGATTCCGCGCTGGGCGGCGTACTCCAAGGGATCATCGTGTTGTTGTTTGTGTTGAGTCAAGGAGTTCGTGCACGCGTCAAATAGTCGCCTAGTCGCGTAGTCAACTGCCGACCGTCTGACTATTCGACCACGCGACTATTCGACTACAAGACTATCAGGCAACAATATGGATACCAACCTAATCATTCTCACACTTGCATCAGTTCTCGCGGACAGCGCGCCGCTCGTGTTCGCGGTGATCGGCGAGACGCTGGGAGAAAAAGCCGGCGTCACAAATCTCTCGCTCGACGGCAGCATTGTGCTGGCGGCGATGGTCGGCTTTGCCATCGCGTTCACGACCAGCAATCTGTATCTCGCGTTTCTCGCGGCGATGCTCGTCGGCGCGCTGGTCGCCGCGCTCATCGCGTTCTCCAGCATCGTGCTCAAACTCGATCAGATCGCCGTCGGCTTTGTGCTGACGATTCTCTGTACCGACCTGAGTACGTTCTTCGGCAATCCGTTCGTGCGTAAGCCGAATCCGCCCGCCGTGCCGGGCTTGGCAATCCCGCTCCTGAAAGATATTCCGATCATCGGCAAGATCTTTTTCGATCAGAACGTCGTCGTGTATCTCAGTCTTGTTTTGATCGCGGCGGCATGGTGGTGGATCTACAAGACGCAGCCCGGCTTGAGACTGCAAGGCATCGGCGAGCGACCGGCGGCGGCGTTTGCGCGCGGCGCGAATGTCAATTGGCAGCGCTTTGTCTATACGCTTGTCGGCGGCTCGCTGGTCGGCTTTGCAGGCGCGTCGTATTCCCTATTTGTGAAACTTGGCTGGAGTTACCACCACACGACCGGCATCGGCTGGATTGCGTTAGCCATCGTCATCTTCGGCGGCTGGCACCCGATTCGCGGCGCGGTGGGCGCGTACATCTTTGGCGGTTTGCAATCGGTGAGCAGTTTCGCGCAGAGCGCGTTTCCGAATGTGCCGACCCAGGTCTTCCAGACCGCGCCGTTCGCGCTGATGATCCTCGCGCTGCTGCTGGTGGGCAACGAACAGATTGACCGTTTCTTCAGCGGGTCGCCGGTGTCGCGCAGAATCTGGCAATCGCTGCGCGGCGCGCCGCCGGGCGCGTTGAGCACGACGTTTGAGCAGGAGTAGGAGAGTCGCATCATGCGGAACGCCGACTCGAATCGAATGCGCGAATTATCGCCCTTGATTGGCAACACCCCGCTCTTGGCGATTGATTTGTTGTATCATGGAGACAAGCGCACGCTCTACGCCAAAGCGGAACACCTGAATCTGACCGGCAGCATCAAGGACCGCATGGCGTTTCACATCATGGCGCAGGGGTACGCCAGCGGTCGTCTGAAACCTGGGGATATGATTGCCGAAGCGACGAGCGGCAACACGGGCATCGCGTTTTCTGCCATCGGTCGCGCGCTGGGGCATCCCGTCACGATTTTCATGCCGGACTGGATGAGCAGTGAACGGATCAACCTGATCAAGAGTCTCGGCGCAAGAATCGTCTTGATTAGCAAGGCGGAAGGCGGATTCCGCGGCAGTATCGAACGCGCGGAGGAGTTGGCGCAGTCCAGCCCTAATGTTTTCTTGCCAAAGCAATTCGCCAACCCGGACAACTGCCAAGCGCACTATCGAACGACGGGACCCGAGATCTGGTGGCAGTTGCGCTTTCGCGACATTTGTCCCGACGCGTTCATCGCCGGCGTCGGCACGGGCGGAACGATCATGGGCGCGGGAGAATTCCTGCGCGAAAAATATCCCTCGATCAAACTCTATCCGCTCGAACCGGCTAACTCGCCGACGCTGTCCACGGGGTCCAAGGTGGGCAAGCATCGCATCCAGGGAATCTCGGACGAATTCATTCCGCCGATCGTGGATCTGCAAAGTCTGGATCGCGTCGTCAGCGTGGACGACGGCGATGCGATCATCATGGCGCAAAAGTTGGCGACGCAACTCGGACTCGGCGTCGGCATTTCGTCGGGCGCGAATTTTCTTGGCGCGTTACAGGTTCAAAACGAATTAGGCGGCGACGCGGTGGTGGTCACGGTGTTTCCCGACGACAACAAGAAATACCTCAGCACCGATCTCTTGCGCGCGGAGCCGGTTAGAGACGGCTTTTCCGCTCCCGCGGTCGAGTTGCTGGAATTTCGCGCGTTCAAGCGCGTATGCACGACGTGTTGTCAGCCGGCGGAATGTGTCCAGGTCGTGTCGCCGGCGTTCACAGTCGAGTGCGCGCTGCCCGAGTGCCCGCTGCGAGTGACGCTCAATCAAAACTCGGGGTACAAGCCGGAGCCGGGGTATTTCGAGTGTCTGAAAGGGTCGTGAGTTGCTATAGTACCTCCATCCACCATCGCGTCGCCTCTCACCGCGCCGCGATGATTTCTTTCCTCCGCGACCTCGTCGCGATCCCCAGTTATGACGGCAACATCCGCGCCGTTGCCGCGCGCGTCGAACAAGAACTGCGCGCGCTCGGCTTTGCCGACATTCACTATGCGCCGTACGGTGATCTGGTTGCGAAGATTGGTGATGGCAAAGAGATTTTGTTATACGACTCGCACCTGGACACCGTTGGCGTCGGCGACGAGCGCGAGTGGAACGCGGGGCGCGGCGCGTTCAGCGGCGCGATTGAAAACGGACTGATGTATGGACGCGGCACAGTGGACGAAAAGGGTTCCACGCCGCCAATGATCTACGGCTTGAAGATTGCGCACGACCTCGGACTGCTCGACGCGCACAGCGTCACGGCGTACTACTTTGGCTCGATTGAAGAATGGTGCGAGGGCTTGTCGGCGCAAGTATTTGTCGAAGCAGAAAAGGTGAAACCAGATTTCGTTGTGATCGGCGAGCCGACGAATCTGCGCGTGTATCGCGGACACAAAGGGCGCGTCGAGTTCCGCGTGACGGCAAAGGGGCGCAGCGCGCACGGCGCAGCGCATTGGCTTGGCGACAATGCGCTGTACAAAATGCAAGACGTGCTGCGCGCGATCCCCGAACTCGACGCGCGCTTGCCGAACGATCCGTTTCTCGGACGCGGCTCGATTGTCGCCACGCACATTGACGTGCGCGCGGGCTCGCTCAACGTGGTGCCCGACCGCTGCTCGATTGTGCTGGATCGTCGGCTGACGTTTGGCGAGACCGCCGAGCAAGCGCTGGAACAAGTGCGCGCGCTGCTGCCGTCGGAAGATTTCGAGATTGAGATTCTGCGCTACACGCGTCCGTCCTACAACGGCTACATGCGTGAGCACGCGCAAGTGTTTCCCGTTTGGACGTTCGAGGAATCGCATCCGCTCGTCCGCGCCGCGGTTGAAACGTCGCGCGCGCTGGGCATGGACACGACGACCGGCAAATGGAATTTTTCGACGAACGGCGCGTACTGGGCAGGCGTCGCGCACATCCCATCGGTCGGTTTCGGTCCTGGCGAAGAAGACGTGGTGCACACGGTGGACGAGCGTGTGCGCGTGGACGATGTCGTGCGCGCGGCGGAGTGGTACGCGCGGCTGCCGGTGCTGAGCCAAAGTGTGGTATAATCGAGCCGGCAAGAAGGGAGGTGTGAAATGGCTGTTGCGGTCCGAATGACGAATACACAACATCGTCACATCGTCAAGCGACGCAGCGCGCGGGGCGCGGTTGCCGAGATCAAGGGCACGGGCATAGATGTTTGGGCGATCATCGGCTACTATCGGCTGGGCAAAACGGCTGAGCAGATTCAAGCGATACTGCCTCACCTGACGCTGGCGCAGATCTACGATGCGCTTAGTTATTATTACGATCACCCAGCCGAGATTGACCGGATTTTGGCGCGCCGCGATCTGGACGAAGCGGGCGCGCGGGCTCTGCAAGCACGCGTCAACTCGATTCTCGCGCAGCGCAAAGGGCTGAGTAGAGCGCAAGTGAAAGC
>DHFK01000229.1:0-64740 GCA_002400365.1 Anaerolineales bacterium UBA4826
GGCGGCACGTACCGAGCGATTTCTTTTGCCTCAACATATGGTTTGAAACCACGATGTGGTTTGGCGTGAATCAACCGCTCTTTCGAAGCACCTGTCTTAGAGTCGTGAAGTACTGCTCCAGTTATGACGTAGCAAAGGTCGCCAAATCGGACACTCTGATCATCAATCTTTTTCACGAGATCCACAATTGGAGCGTCGAAGTCAAGTCGGAAACTGTTGCTAGGCGTTTCTAGGAATGTACTCTGATCCACAACTCCATTTCCTGACTCACCTTGTATCCCATGATCGTAGGTATCCTGTCTTATGATTTGGATTCTATGTGCGAGGCGTCTTGAGGAATTGGATTCCTTTCTTAGAACGAGGATGCAGGTAGCGACAGTGGCATCTTGGAAAACTTTGTAGCCAGACAAATCCACAATTGCCTCTATCGTGCAATTATCCAAGATCATTTTGCGCATAACTTTGCTATAGTTCTCGTTCAAGGTAGGATACGGCACAATGAAACTGAGGTATCCACCTTCTTTGAGCAACTTGATTGCACGCTCCACAAACAAAATATGAACGTCAAATCTTCCATACACCGCGTCAAAGTGGTTGCCACTCATATAAAAATCGCGCTCGTCGCGTGGCATATTTTCCGCGCGCACATACGGCGGATTGCCGACAATCACATCGAATCCGCCTTCCGCCATCACCTTGTCAAACTGCGCGTGCCAATCGAACGGGTTGCGCTCTTTCCACTGCGCGCCAAAGTACTTTTCGAGTTCGCCCGCTGTGCCGCTGATGAGCGAATCGCCGCACCGTATGTTTTCCAGCGTCGGCAGTCTCTCGCGGAGGTGCAGCGCCTTTAACAGCAAATTCAGGCGCGCCACTTCAACCGCTTGCGCGTCCTTGTCCACGCCAAAGATGTTCTCGCTCAGAATGCGCTTTTGACGCGCGTGATCGCGAATGTCGTACGTGCCGCGGTCATCGCCGCTTTGATGCGCCAGGTACCGATCCAGCACGTCGAACGCTTCGATGAGAAACGAGCCAGAACCGCATGCGGGGTCGAGCACGCGAACGGGGTGCGCGGGATTGTAGCCGCGCTCGTCCAGATACCGCCCCAGCGTCTGCTGGACGATGTACTTGACGACGAATGTCGGCGTATAGTAGATGCCTTGCGCTTTGCGCTTGGCGCGCTTGGCTTCGACTTGATCGCGCGCTGACACGACCGCGCCGAGATACTGTTCGTACACGCGGCCCAGCACGTCCGCGTCAATCAGCGCAAAGTTGTAGCGCACCATTTCTTTCGCCGAGCGTTCCAGCCCTTCGATAATGGTCGCAATCGTCGCGGCTTCGCCCAACTCGAGCGTGTCCACAAAATCGGAGCGAAAGAGTTGGCTGTTGTACACGTCGTCGAGTTCGTGGAAACGCTGCTTGAGCGCGGGGAGCAATTCGTCGTGCCGCTTTTCGCGGACGAGCGCGATCAGTTTCTCGTCCTCCATGAGACGGTCTTCGGCGGTGCGCGTGAAAATCAGGCGGTCGAGGAGACGTTGCACCGCGTCGTCAATCTGTTTGGGCGACCACAGTTTGTCGCGATTGTACTCGCGGAGCGTTGTGTAGAGTTGCTTGCGCCATTCGAGGAGATTGTCGAACAATGCCTGCGCGATGGGGGTGCGCGGCATCTTCTTGAACAGTTTTTCGGCTTCGCGATCGAGCGCGCCGTCGAGCATCGCGGGGCGCGAGAGCCACCACAGTTCGTCGAGCCGCGGCAAATAGTCGTCCACGCCCAATTCGCGGAACTGCGCCTGGAACGGATTCGCTTCGCGCGCTTCGGCGTTGAAAATCTTCAGCCCCTCGAAATCAGAAAGCACCGCCCAGGTGACGCCCTTGTGGTACGCGTAATCAATCGCCTGCTGCGCCCATTCGGGCTTGTTCAAGTCCTCGCCGAGGCGTTTCGTTTCGAGGACAAAGCGGCGCACGCCGTTGACGCGAAACGCGAAATCCACGTACCCGCGCGAGACTTTCTCTTCGGCGGCGACGTCGCGCGCGTCGTCAATGTTCCAGGCGAGCGCGCGAAACAGCGGCAGGACGAAATCCTTGCGCGTGTTGTCTTCGTTGTACGCCTGCCGCGTGCGCGCGGGCAGCGCGCGAAACTTTTTGACGAGCCGTTCGATTTCGTCGTAGGTACTTTGGGGAGGGGTAGGCGAATTCATTCTGGAGACACGGACCGGACGAGTTTGGGAAACCCGTCAGGTCTCAGAGTGAAAATCTACGCCGCGAGTTGCGGTCCCGCCGCGACCAATCTCTTTTTGCGCGCATCCACCACCGCGCCAAAACCTTCCAGCGTGCGCGACCCCAAGAGTTTCATATCGCCGGGTTGTGCAAACACAACTTCATCTACCGTCTCAAAGCCATTCGTTTTCACGATGACATAGCCGATGTCGCGCGTGATCGTAACGCCGTTCGCCATTGCAAACGGCACATCCTTCTTCTTGACGGTTACACCGATTCGCGTCAAGTCGTCGCGCGGCACCCACGTAAACTCTGACCCGGTGTCAACGACGAGTTGTTTGATCGTCATGGACTTGGCGCGATATTCTGAATGACGCAATTGATCCGAAAGATTCCCATCGCCGCCTCATTTTCAAGCGTGTGGCGCGGGACTGCTTACGCCCCGCGCCAACCAACTCGCCAACTAGCGAACCCTACTTGTCCTTCGCGATCGGCGCGAGCGCCGCTTGCGCCGCCGCCAGCCGCGCCACCGGCACGCGGAACGGCGAGCAACTCACATAGTTCAGCCCCGTGCGATGGCAGAACTCGATGGACGATGGATCGCCACCGTGCTCGCCGCAGATGCCAATCTTCAGTTTCGGATTGGTGGCGCGACCCTGCTTTACCGCGATCTGCATCAACTGTCCCACGCCTTTTTGATCGAGCGTCTGGAACGGATTGTCCGGCAGGATTCTGTCTTCGACGTACTTTAACAAGAACTTGCCCTCCGCGTCGTCGCGCGAATAACCGAACGCGGTCTGCGTCAAGTCATTCGTGCCAAACGAAAAGAACTGCGCGTACTCGGCGATCTCCGCCGCGGTCAGCGCGCCGCGCGGCACTTCGATCATCGTCCCGAATTTGTATTCGAGTTCGACTCCCTGCTCCGCCAGAACTTTCTTCGCTTCCGCCTCCAGAATCTCGCGCTGGTGCTTCAACTCGTTCACGTGACCGACGAGCGGGATCATGATTTCGGGATGCACGTTGACGCCGCGCTTCTTGAGCAGGCACGCCGCTTCGACGATCGCGCGCGTCTGCATCACGGTGATCTGCGGCATCGTGATCCCCAGGCGGCAGCCGCGCAAACCGAGCATCGGGTTTGCTTCGCGCATGCCCTCGACCGCCTTGAGCAGTTCCTCTTTCTCCTTCAACTTTGCCGGGTCGTTGCCGCGCACGCGCAACTCAGTGACCTCCACCAGCAGTTGCTCGTGCGATGGCAAGAACTCGTGCAGCGGCGGGTCAATCGTGCGGATGACCACCGGCAATTCGCCCATCGCTTCAAAGATGCCGACGAAATCGTTGCGCTGAATCGGCAGCAACTGGTCGAGATATTTCTGGCGTTCCGCATCGTTCTTGGCAAGGATCATTTTCTGCACGATGGGCAAGCGGTCGGTCTCGAAGAACATGTGCTCGGTACGGCACAAGCCGATGCCCTGCGCGCCGAACTTGACGGCCATGCGCGCGTCGCGCGGATAGTCCGCGTTCGCCCACACCTGCAAGCCGACCGGCGGCGCATTGTGCATGCCCTGGCGTGATTTCTCCAGGCGGATTTGGTCCGCCCAACTCAAGAGCAATTTCAAATCCTCTTCCTTGTCATAGTCGGGCAGGATCGTCGTGATTGCGCCGGCAAACACTTCGCCCGTTCCGCCGTCAATCGAAATCGAATCGCCCTGCTTGATCGTGCGACCGTTCACGCTGAACAGTTGTTTTTCTTCGTCGACGCGGATGCCTTCGCAGCCCGCGACACACGGCAAGCCCGCGCCGCGCGCGACGACCGCCGCATGCGACGTCGCGCCCCCGTGCTGCGTTAGAATTCCTTTCGAAGCGTACATGCCGTGCACGTCTTCCGGCGACGTCTCGTAGCGGACGAGGATGACGCTCTGGCCTTCCCGGCCGAGTTTCTCCGCGGTATCGGGATCGAAGATCGCGAGTCCCGTCGCCGCGCCCGGCGACGCGTTCAGCCCGCTCGCGAGCAAGCCGCCGTTCTTTTTCGCGTCCTCTTTCGCCTTCGGATCGAACTGCGGCATTAGTAGTTGCACGACCTGACTCGGCTCGACGCGCTGTACGGCTTCTTTCTTCGTGATGAGTTTCTCGCGCACCATGTCCACGGCGATCTTGACCGCCGCGCGCGCGGTACGTTTGCCGGTGCGCGTTTGCAGCATGTACAGTTTGCCGCGCTCGACCGTGAACTCGAGGTCTTGCATCTCGCGGTAATGCTTTTCCATGCGGCGCGCAATCGCGCGGAACTCGTGATAGACCTTTGGATTCTGCTCCTTCAACTCGGCGATCTTCAGCGGCGTGCGGATGCCGGCGACCACGTCTTCGCCTTGCGCGTTGGTTAGGTATTCGCCGTACAACTCGTTCGCGCCCGCCGCGGGGTCGCGCGTGAACGCGACGCCGGTGCCCGAGTCATCGCCCATGTTGCCGAACACCATCGTCACGACGTTGACCGCAGTGCCGAGGTTGTCCGGAATCTTGTTGATGCGCCGATAGTCCACCGCGCGCTTGCCCATCCACGAGCCGAACACCGCGCCGATCGCCAACTCCAACTGGCGGTACGGGTCTTCGGGAAAGTCATCGCCGATCTCGTTCTTGTACAGTGCCTTGTACTGCGCGACCACTTTTTGGAGCGCGGGCGCGTCAAGATCGGTGTCTTGCTTGGCGTGATATTTTTCCTTTGCGCCGTCAAAGATCGCGTCGAACTTTTTCGCGTCGATGCCCATGACAATGCGCCCGAACATCTGGATAAAGCGGCGGTACGCGTCCTGCGCGAAACGCGGATTCTGCGTTAGCGCCTCAATGCCCTTGAGCGTCTCGGAGTTCAAACCGAGGTTGAGGACCGTGTCCATCATGCCCGGCATCGAGAATTTCGCGCCCGAGCGGACGGAGACGAGCAGCGGGTTTTTCGCGTCGCCAAATTGCTTGCCGGTCTTTTTCTCCACTGTCTTGAGCGCGGCGAGCGTTTGTTCCCACATGCCTTTGGGGAAACGCTTGCCCGCGGCTTGGTACGCGTTGCACGCCTCGGTCGTGATCGTAAAGCCGGGCGGCACGGGCAATTTTGCGCCGGTCATCTCGGCGAGCCCCGCGCCCTTGCCGCCGAGCAGGTCGCGCATGTCTTTATTGCCTTGTTCGAACAGATAGACCCACTTTTTAGTTTTTGATTTTTGATTTCTGATTTTCGATTTTGGCGTGCGTTGCGTTGCCATTGGGAATTCCTCCTATGGATTTTATGATTTCGATTCCAGTTTCCGCGAATGCGTGCGTATCCAAGCACCTATCGCGTCCTTGTCGAGCGCAGAGGTTGCCGCGTCCATGGCGAACTGATAGAGTTCGTCGTTTGTCATGTCGAGTTCATATCCATTGCGTTCCAAGAACTCAAGCAGCGCAAGCGTGGCGGTGCGTTTATTACCATCGGCAAAATGAATCGCAAGTAATCCTTCCGCCGTGAGGTACTGCATTTTTACGCTTAGATTTCTTTCCGTTGTTACATTCCTTTCGGCAATGCGGTCACGTCACCAACCTCTCCATCAAGACATTCTTGACCTCCGCCACCGGCACGCGAATTTGCTCCATCGTATCGCGGTCGCGGACAGTTACCTTGCCGTCGTACTTTTCGTCGCCGGGCAGCGCGGATTGGTGATCCACCGTCACGCAGAACGGCGTCCCGATTTCATCCTGGCGCCGATAGAGCCGACCGATGCTTGCCGTGTCGTCGTACAGCGCCATCATCTGCGGCTTTAATTCCGCCGTGATCTTTTTCGCCAATTCGACGATCTCGGGCCGATTGCGCGCGAGCGGCAGCACCGCGACTTTGATCGGCGCGAGCGCTTTGGGAAAACGCAAGACGATGCGTTTTTCGCCGCGCACTTCTTCTTCGTGAAAGCAGTCGAACAGCAGGGCAAGCATGCAGCGATCCACGCCCATCGAGGGCTCGACGACGTACGGAATGTACTTTTCCTTCGTTTCGTCGTCGAAATACTCGAGACTCTTACCGCTTGTCTCGATGTGTCGTTTCAAGTCATAGTCGGTGCGGCTGGCGATGCCTTCAAGTTCGCTCCAGCCCATCGGAAAGTTGTATTCGATCTCGAACGTCCCGCGTGAATAGTGCGCCAAGTCTTGCTTTGACAGCGCGCGCACGCGAATGTTCTCCGCGCGGATGCCGAGCACATTCGTCCACCAATTCATGCGTTCGTCGCGCCAGCGCGCGTGCCATTCGTCTTCCGTCCCCGGCTTGACGAAATACTCGATCTCCATCTGCTCGAACTCGCGGTCGCGAAAGATGAAATTGCCCGTGACGATTTCGTTGCGGAACGCTTTGCCGATTTGCGCGATGCCGAACGGAATTTTCTTGCGCATCGTCTGCTGCACGTTCGCGAAATTCACAAAGATGCCTTGCGCGGTTTCGGGGCGCAGGTATGCGATCGACGCGTCGTCCTCGACGGGACCGACGAAGGTGCGAAAGAGCATATTGAATTGACGAGGCGCCATCAACGTCTTGTTGCCGCAGTCGGGGCAGGCATCGCTCTTGATGAAATCGGCGCGAAACCGATGGTGGCAAGTCTTACATTCGACCAGCGGATCGGTGAATTCGCTGACATGACCGCTCGCGCGCCAGACGTTCGGGTTCATGATGATCGTCGCGTCAACGCCAACCATGTCGTCGCGATCCTGTACGACCGTCTTCCACCACGCGCGCTTGATATTGTTTCTTAGTTCGACGCCGAGCGGACCGTAATCCCAAAAACCGCCAATGCCGCCGTAAATCTCCGACGACTGAAAGACAAACCCGCGGCGCTTGCACAACGAAACAAGAGTGTCCATGTCTGGCATGATAAGGTCAACCTCTGAACGATTATAGACGACTCACGACCAGTTCGCCGTCGCGGTCGTTGAAGCAGAATTGCAGGTGGTTGAAAACAGAGTGACGACCAAGAAGATTAAAGCCGATACGCAGTTGATCCGAGAAACCCACTTCGGCGGTGATTGGAAACGCACCAATCTCCAACCCAACGGGATGGAGATAAATTGAGGCGAGCCGACCATCCAGACCGACAACGAAGGTATGTTGCCCTGAAAACACATCAATGCCCAAACGTTCTGCAAGATCCGTCCCGAAGATCGAATATGTGGCGCCCGAATCTACGAACGCATAATCGTCGGTCTGGCGGCGATCGTGATAAAGGCGCAAGTACACAATCGGCGCGAGTCGTCCCCGCAGTCGTCGGTAAGATAGGCGTCTTTCATTCATCGTGTTCGGCATCTGCTAGTTGACTCCACTCGACTGGAAAAATACTTGGCACAAAGGCGATTTCATGGGCGTGTGGGATATACGTAACCAAGTGAATTGCTTGAGGCATCACGCGGTCGGCAAGGGAATAGAGTTGCCGGCGCGTGTTCGCCGATGCAATGACCCGCTTATCCCAAATCGCAAGATACTGACCGGGGTATTTTTCTTCCAACTCATCCGCGTGTTCGTTCAACCACAGATGCCATTCCATCAATTGTTCATCCGTCGGCGCGATGCGCTCCGCCCATGGCACCGCGAGTGGTTGGCGCGCGCGTGGCTTGGCGCGCGGTTTAACCAGCCGCGCCTTCCGTGTTCGCACGCGGTACGCGACGCGCGTCTCGCGCGCCTTCTTCGGTTTCGCTTTCATGCCTGCCTCCCGACGGATGCCCCTGCCTTCAACTCCCGCAGAAACTCTACGCTTTTCAAGTTCCGCTCCAAATGATGCGTGATAAACCTTTGCAACAGCGCTTCGACCTCGGACAAAACCTCCGGCGTGAGCCGCAGCCCGCGCGCCGTCTCCCATTCGCGCGTCTGCAAGTAGCGCAGCACCTTGAGCGCGGTTAATGAAAGTATCTGAGCATCCCGCGCGTGCCCCGCAATGTGCTCGCGCTGCGTTTGCGCGCAATCGGGATCGAGGATGCCGCCGGCTTCCGCGCTAAAGTAATTCTCGATCGGCTCGATCGCTTTGCCGCAGTGAATGCACTTGAACAACTGGGGGCGATAGCCGACGTACTGCAACAACCGCAACTCGAAAAAGCGCGCGAGGAGGGCGGGATTGTTCACCGCGTCGCCGAGCCAGTTCAACGCGCGCAGAAACAGATCGTACAGCGCGCGGTTTTCGGTTCCCTCTTCCGAGAACCGATCCACCAATTCCGCGAGATAGTACGCGTACCCCACGCGTTCCAGATTCTCGCGCAGCGGCAGGAACGCGTCAATCGTATCGGCTTGCGTAATGATGTCGAGTTGCCTGCCCTTTGCCAGAAGGAGCGCGGTGTGCGTGAACAACTCGACGTGTCCGCTCTTGCGCGACGACGGCTTGCGCGCGCCTTTCGCGATCGCGCGCATCTTGCCGAGATCGGGCGTGAAGAGGGTGAGCAGCCGATCCGCCTCGCCGTAATCCGTGCGCTTTAAGACAATCGCTTCGACACGATATAAACGCTCTCGCATTGCCAATTTTCGATTTTCGATTTTCGATTGCCGGTGGAACGAAATCTAAACTCAGAAATCGAAAATCGAAAATTCAACTTTATCCGCCCCGGACCGTGTTGAACTTGTACGGTCGTTCCCAGTTCTTTTTCATCTTTTCTTGAAACAGCGCCTCCGCATCCAGGTCGAGCGCAGAGACTAAATGGAGGATGCGAATGATCGCGTCGATCAATTCCTCGCCGACGTGTTCCATCGGCTCGCCCTTTTTGTAGGCATCGGTCGCTTCGGCCACTTCGGTATGAATCAGCGCCAACATTTCCCAAATGCGCGTCTGATCCGACGAAAATCCCTTGCCATCCGCGAGCGCGCGCACTTGCAGCATTTTCTGATTCAGCCCGATTGGCTCGACCATTGCGACTCCTTTAAGGGCGCATTATACCACAACGTTTGGATTCTAAAAAACGTCGCGCGGGACGACCCCGCCCCTACGCTTGCAAATGCCCGGCGCCAAACCGATCGGGCAGCATCTGTTTCATCGTGGATTTTTTTCGCCGATTGCCCCGCGCCGGCGCGAGGACGATGACCGCGTCATCCGCCGCGAATTCCGAGAACGCCTGCCGGCACGCGCCGCACGGCGATCCCAGGTTCGACGTGACGACCGCGAGCGCGATCAACGCGCGTTCGCCCTCCGACGCCGCCTTGAACACCGCCACGCGCTCCGCGCACAAGCCGCTAGGGTACGCGGCGTTCTCGACGTTGCTGCCCGTGTAGATTTTGCCTGACCGGGCAAGCACTGCCGCGCCGACCGCATAGCGCGAGTACGGCGCGTAGGCGTTCTGCCGCGCCCGCCGCGCCTCAGTAACGAGCCGCTCCAAATCACTCTTCATTGATTCCCCCACCTGCCAGTTTCTGAATCACGCGCGCCGGCATCCCAACCGCCAGCGAATCGGGCGGAACATCTTTCGTGACGACCGCGCCCGCGCCCGTCACCGCGCGCGCGCCAATCGTCACCGGCGCGCGCAGCAGTGTATCGCTGCCGATAAACGCGTCATCGCCGATCACGGTGCGGTACTTTTTGCGGGTCTTGCCGTCGAAATTGCACGTGATCGTGCCTGCGCCGATGTTGACCCGCGCGCCCACCTGCGCATCGCCAATGTAACTGAAATGTCCAATCTGCGATCCCTCGCCGACGTACGAGTTCTTCACTTCGCCGAAGTTGCCCATCTTGACGTTGCGCGCCAAGTGCGCGCCCGCGCGCAAGCGCGCGAACGGACCGATACTGACGTGCGCTTCGACGGTGGCTTGCGTGACGTCCGAGGAAATGATTTCGCAATCGTCGCCGATTTGCGAATCGCGGATGATCGCGCCGGGACCGATGCGACAGTCCGCGCCGATGCGCGTCTTGCCTTTCAAGTGCGTATTCGGTTCGATGACGGTGTCCGCGCCGATCGCGACGTCGGCTTCGATATACGTCGTCGCGGGATCAATCAACGTGACCCCGGCGAGCATCCACGCGGTGTTGATGCGCTCGCGCATGATGCGCTCCGCCTGCGCGAGTTGCACGCGCGTGTTGACGCCGATCGCCTCGCTCACGTCGTCCAAGACGATCGCCGCGATCGTCCGCTTTTGATTGACTGCCTCGGCGACGAGATCGGTCAGATAGTACTCGTTCTTCGTGCCGCTCGGTTGAAGCAGCGGCAGGCGCTCCCACATCCAAGCCGCATCGAAGCAGTAAACGCCGCAGTTCAGTTCGCGGATCGCCAACTGTTCCGGCGTCGCGTCCGCTTCCTCGACAATCCCGACGACGCGCTGGTCCGCGTCGCGCAAGATGCGCCCGAACGCCATCGTGTCGCCGGACGCGGCGCGAACCGTGAGCATTGTGAGCGTCGCATGTGTGGACGCGTGAAGGTCAACGAGTCTTTGCAAGGTCGCGGTCTGCAAGAGCGGCATGTCCGCGTACGTGACGACAATGCTGTCCGCCTTGCCGCACAACGCCTCGCGCGCCTGCAGAACGGCGTGCCCGGTTCCCAACTGCTCGCGCTGTTCGACCAGAATTGGAGGTGGGACGTTGGAGGTTGGAGGTTGGAGGTTGGAGACAGTCTCGCGGACTTGATCCGCGGCATGACCGATGACCAGGACGGTTTGCGACGCGCCAAGCGCGCTTACCGCGTCGAGTGCGTAATACACCATCGGTTTGCCCACCACAGGATGCAGCACCTTGGGCAACTTGCTTTTCATGCGGGTGCCTTGACCCGCGGCGAGAATCACGGCGGCAAGATTCATAGACATTCACCTTTCAACATTGACCGTTGCGATCTGGACATCATTGACGAACAGCGCTCCTGCGCCTTGCGCTAGTTCCGCCGGCGCGCGCAGATCGAATAGCGTGCACAAGCCGCGGCCTTCCGGCGGCAGCGCAATGTCTTTTTCCGCTAGCGCAAAATCGCGCTGGGTGGCATCGCGCACCCGAATCTCCGCGCGGCGCGTGGCGGTGCCATCGCTCTGCCCGCGCCAAAAGAGCGAGAGCGCGAATGCCTCACCCGCGCGTACATCAGGTGGCAGCGTGAATCCCAATAATCGCGCTTGCGCCGCGACCTCGACATCCAGCGTTTGCTCTGGCGCAAGGTCCTCCAACCGATTGCTCGGCGATGCCTCCGCACGCGTCCTGCCGAGTTCTACAAAGTTTCCGGCGCGATCGGATAGCGCGAGGACTTGCATCGTCTTTGGATTGTACGCTTCCACCGTGATTCGATAATCGTCCGCCGGCGCGCACGCATCCAATCCCGGATAGAACTTTTCGATGATGACGTCGCCGGGCGACCATTGGGTCGTCGCATAACTATTGTCGCCCGCCCACTTGTCCTCTTGTCCCCACACGCGATCCTTTGCGTCGCGCGCTTTGACCGAAAAGGTATAGTCCTCGGTCATCGGCTTGAGCGCGTGGAAGAAAAGGGTGACTAGGAAATTTCGTTTTGCCGCATCTGCCGCGTCAATCGAGCAGCCGAGCAATTCCATCTGATCGTTCCACACCGCGCGTTCGACTTGCTGCGGCTTGACAAAATCGCCGCCTTGTGCGAGCGCGGCGAGCGGATTTTGCGGATCGGGCAGATGCTGCGCCGGCACGCGATAGACCAGTAGCAGTTTTGCGCCGTTCGATCCGATCAAATCGTCACGCGCGCCCAGCGCGCCCAGGCGCGTCGCCAGCGTCTGAACTTTTTTCTCCTGTTCCAGCGGGAAACCGAAAACCGCGTCCTTGCCGCCCGCCTGGCTCGGCAAAACAATTGTATCGCGGCTTTCAAAAGATTTCAAGGGCGCGTTGCGCGTGAGCAGCGAAATGGTCCCGATCTGGTATGTGAGTGGCGCAACGTAGATCGCGTCCGACGACGCGCGCTGGTTCAGCCAATCGGCAAGTTCCACCTTGTCCGCGTTGAAGGCATAGTCCAGTTCTGGGTCGTTCGCAAAGACGATGAAATAGTCGCGGTAACTCGACGCGGCGCCCGCTATCAGGATCGTTCCAATCACAACTGCGGCTGTGCGTCGCGCCCGCAGATTGCGCAAGCGTTCCCACAGTTCCGCCGCCCCCCACGCGGGCAGGATCATGATCGCGGGCATCGCGGGCAGTGTGCGCCCAAAGTTCGGCGCGTTGTCGCTGAAGAACGAGACCGCGAGCGCGACGGTGATCCAAATTCCGAGAAAGACCGCGCGCTGGCGATCGTTGGACGTTGCGCGCGGGGAAAGGAGCGCGCTCAGCCAGACGATCACGCCGGCGATGAACAGCGCGGCGGTGAATGGATCGAAGACCGGGCGAAGCGGCACGTTGCGAATGATGCCGGCGTCGCCGACGATGAAGAACATGCCAAGCAAGCGCGCCGCGTTGCGGACCAGCGCGGCGGCGACGTTGCCTTGTTCTTCGGCGCGCGGAACGAAAATCGAGACCTCTGCCGTGTGGCTGATGAACTGGTCGGGATGGAGGACAAAGTAGATGCCGAGCGGCAGAAAAATGATCGCCGCGACGGCGAACGCGATGAGCAACCCTTTGATATGGCGCGCGGCGTTCGCGCGATCGGCGAGCGCGGCATAGGCGGTCAGGAGAACCAGCGCGATCGGCAGAGCGCGTGAGGCAGGGTAGGTGTACAGCGCGAGCGCGAGAACGAGTCCGGTGAGGATATAGTTCTGCCATGGGGCGAGGCGCGAGGCGTGATGCGTAAAACGTGAAGCGTAAAACGTGGTGCGGGATGCGTGCAGCGCGCGCCAGAAAAACAAGTACATCAGAACTGTGAGTAGCACAAGCAGGACAACGCGCTCGCCGTAGCGCGCGAAGAAAAAATGCCAGACAGAGATCGCGGCGAGGAACGCGGCGATTGCCCCCACTCCAAATCTCCTCCGCTCCGCATGGCGTAGGACAAATTTGGAAATTTGTCCTACATTTTCAGGGGAGGGAGAGAAGAGGGTGCGCGCCAAGCCGAAGATCAGCGGGATCGTTACGACGCCGAGAAGGGTTGTTGTGACTTTGAGTCCGAGCGGCGAGATGCCAAAGAGCGCGCCGCCGACCATCGCGAGGTAGATGTAGAGCGGCTCGGTGCCGCCCGGCGCGGCGAAGAAGATGTGGAACTGACCCTGTAAGAGTCGCAGGGCGTCGAAGACGTAGAATGCCTGATCGAACTGAAAACCCGGGGGCGTTTGATCGAGCCGATAAAAGCGGAAAAACGCAGCGAGCGCAGTGATCGCCGCCAGTATGAGGTTCGTGCGCGTAAAGAATCGGGACATCGTTGACCCAAGAAAAAAANNAATCAGCAATCTGCAATCGCCAGGCTGGGGCGGGAAGATTCGAACTTCCGTCCACGGCTCCAAAGGCCGGTGTGCTGCCACTGCACCACGCCCCACCGTCAGCAGACATTTTAGCACAGGAGTCGCGAATCGGCAAATCGAGATGCGGGGTGACTCTGTGTCGTTGCGAGAACCCCATGCCCTCGCTGGCAGACGCGAGCGCGGAAACGCTCGTCATGCCGCACAACGCCGTCGAATCAATTCGACGGCTCAATGAGGTGAAAATCCAATCAATCGGATTGGTGCGCCCNNGGTTTCTAACCGACGGCGGCGCGCGTAGCGTCCAAATCGCGATTAGGGGATTGCTTCGCTTCGCTCGCAATGACGGCTGGGTACTTGCGGCTCAGGACGCTTGCCCGATCGGGTCGGTTCTGCCGGCGATCCTGCCAAGGACGAACAGCGCGATGCCTCCCAGGACGATCGCAAACCAGAGCGTGCAGACGCGGACGAGCAGCGTGGCGGCGGTAGCGACGGTCGCGCTCGCGTTCAGGAGGAGTTGGATGAGACTCGTCATACTGCCTTCGGTCGCGCCCAGCCCGCCGGGCATGAACGTCACCGCGCCGAACAGACTCGCGATCGCGTAGATGAAGGTGGCGCGCAGCAGCAAATCCGGCGTGGCAGTCAGTCCAAAACCGAGCAAGACCAGGAAGAGGGCGATGCACTCACCGAACCACGCGAGCGCGGATAGCGCGCAAGAAATCGTCAACGGTTGCAGGCGCAGCATCAGGTACGCGCTCTCGTACATGTTCTTGGCAAGGTGCGCGAATCTGCCGGCGACCGGGAGGCGTTCGAATAGTTCCATGATCTTTTCGGCGATCGTACGGGACTGGATCAAAACGACGATGAGGACAAGCGCGCCCAGAGTGATTGCCAGCGCGGGGACGCCCATCGGAAAAATGCTGACGCCGAAAGCGGCGAGAAATACCATCCCCATCACATCGGTTAGCCGCTCTGCCGCGACGATAGAAGCGGAGTAACTGATGGCTACGTTGTAATGCGATTTCAGCAACACCGACTTGAGCAACTCGCCGAGTTTGCCGGGAACCATCGTGAGGGAAAATCCCGAAAGGAAAATCAATAGACTGACGCGGGCAGGGACTGGGATTTCAATGACCCGGAGATAGTAATGCCAACGGACAAAGCGGACGCCATAGTTTATGAGGACGGCGATCAAAGTGATGGGGAGCCAGCGCCAATCCCAATGCAGGAAAGCATCGGCTAGTTTCGGCGCGTCGGCGTACAGCGTGAGCGCGAGATAAACCAGCGCGGCGAAGGCGAGGGAGAGAATGATTTTCTGGCGCGAGAGGGTCAGCATTGAAATCTGTTAGATCAGCAGCCACAACGCGAGCGCGGCGAGCAAGCCCATGCCGCTGCCAAAGTAGAACGTCGCCGCCGGTCCGAGGGTATCCCACAAAAAGCCGGCGATCAGCGAAGCCGGCAGCAGCCCGATGCCGGTGAAGGTCGCGTGCAAGCCGATCAGAGTCGCGCGCAGGTCTGGCGGCGCAATGTCCGAGACCAACGCCTTTTCGACGCCTTCCGTCAGCGCGATGTAAACGCCGTACACTGCGAACAAGCCCCACAACGCCATCGGGCTGGCGACCGCAAATCCAAAATAGACGATGCCATAAGCCAGGTAGCCGAACACGAGCAGCGTTTTTCGTCCGATGCGGTCCGACAATCTGCCGGCGGGCCACGCGCCAAGCGATTGGACGACGTTGTAGAGCAGGTACATCAGCAGAACGGTCGCGCTGTCAAAGCCCAGGTTTTGACCGCGCAGGAGCAGGAACTGGTTGGACGAATTGCCGAGCGCGAAGATAAAGACGATGACCAAAAAGGTCTTTAACTTGCGATCCAGCGCGCGCCACCGCGCGCCGAGATTCGTCCACCACGGCTCTTTCGATTGGCGGTTATTCGCCGCCGCGGGCGCGCGTTTCACGATCTGTTCGCGCACGAAGAACAGCGCGAGCACGCCCAGCGCGCCCGGAATCAGCGACAGCAAAAAGATGTCGCGGTATTGCGCGTGCAGCGAGATGAGGAACAGGTACGCGATGAAAACGCCGAGACTCGCCCCAGCCGAATCGAGCGCGCGGTGCAGTCCAAAGGCGTGCCCGCGCTGCTTGGGGTCGGTGGAATCCGCGATGAGCGCGTCACGCGGCGCGGTGCGAATGCCCTTGCCAAAGCGATCGGCTAGGCGTCCGACCAATACCAAGTGCCAGGTCGTCGAGAGGAACAGGATGAGTTTGCCGAGCGCGCTGGCGCTGTACCCGGCAATCGTCAGCGGCTTGCGCTGTTGCGCCTTATCCGACCAGTAGCCGGAGAAGACCCGAAGCAGACTGGCGATGCTTTCCGCCAGCCCTTCGATGAACCCGATGATCGAAGAAGACGCGCCGATGGATTTGAGGTACAGCGGGATGAGTGGATACACCATCTCGCTGCTGACATCGGTCAGGAAACTGACTATGCCGAGAACGACGACGTTGAACATGGCGCGTTGCTTCTCGCTATCCCTTCTTGCTCAGTACCATGTACGCGCCGATCATGAACGCCAGCAGCGCGGCGGCGGTGCCTGCGCTCGCCGCGGCAAAGGGGACGCGCGAACCATAGCCCGGGTTGATCGGTCGGTCGGGGCTGTACTTGTACTGGAGCAAGCGTCCCCACTCGGTCCTGAGCGCGGCTTGCGCGCGTTGCTTGCCGATATACGGGTACCAATACCAGTTGTGGTAGATGTTCGACGCCGCGAACGACCAGGGGACGATCGGCGTCCGCAGAAGCAGATGCTCGAACGGATGCAGCCAGCCGTGATAGATTTGGTACTGTCCCCACGACGCAAAGGTGTTCTCGTACGCGCTGAAATGCCAATTCTCGTCCGCGGCGTCCACATCGCCGACGAATTTGATTGCGCGCGGATCGCCGACACCCAAGCCGCGTTCGTGCGCCGCCCGCACAAAGGTCAGGCGCAGCGGATCGAGTCCCATCAGTTTCGCCGACGCCGCGTCGATCGCGACCGGGTCGGAACTTGCCAGGATGACGTTCTTGACGTGCCAGCGCGTCGCGCGCGGGCCTGGTCCTTCGCCGGCGAGTGTGCCGTCCATCACGCAGAAAATGCCGGTGTGAATGTCCTGCTGAATCTGGAGCAAATCCACCAGCGTCTCGTCAATCACGCTGTGCGTCCAGTGACGTTTCTGATCCAACAAGCCGCCGAACGCATTCTTCATCGCGCCCGTCACGTGCGTGAACACATGCGCCTTCATCGTCGGCAGATGCAGCACGTTCTTGTTGTAGAAGAATTTCGGAATGTGTACGCCATGCCCTTGGTACACTTTGTCGAGCACGAGGAATGGCTGCTTGGGTTCATAGGCGACCCACTCGACATCCCGCGTGTACGTCTCCGCCGTCTTTAATCCGTACTTGTCCTGGACAAACTTGTGCCGATTGTTGATCTGCCCCTCGCGCCCGTTGACGACGACGGTATCGTTGTGCGTCGCGGTCAGTCGTTCGCGCGCATAACCATCGGCCAGCAGCGTTTTGACGACGCCTTCCAACTGCCACGGCGTCGTCGAGCAACTGGGGTACCAGATTTGCCAGGAGATGTTGATCTTGAGCAGCGTCTCTTTATCTTTCGGCAGATTGTCTTCGTAACGCGCCAGGCGCATCAAACGCGCGTAATCGTCCAGCACGGTTTCCGGGCGGGTGCGCAAGATCGCGACCTGACCACGGCCGGGAAAATTCTTTGCGTCAATCATCGTCCCTCCAGTTTTCAATCTCGCCGCGAGTATAATCGAAATTGTACGCTTTGTCTAATCCTGCGGCAGCGCGCTGCCTTCCAACGTCCAATCTCCAATCTCGAATCTCCAACTTCCAACAATCTCCAACTTCCAACTTCTAGCCCTTTGTGCTATAATCTCTTCAGGCAGCAACCGGAGGAGGCAGCGGTGGAATCCGAGACAATTGTCCTGCAACGCAAAATCATCGGCGTGTTGATACGCGCGGCGCGAGAAAAAGCGCGGCGGACTGTCAACGCGGTCGCGCAGCGGCTTGGCGTGACTCCCGCGCGGCTGCGCCAGTACGAGCGCGGCAGCCGCGAGGTTTCTCTGCCGGAACTGGAAATCCTCTCGCTCTATTTGCAGACGCCGCTTTCGTTTTTCTTGAGCGAAGAATCGCAGGTGCCAGAAGAAGACATCAAGCCGCCGAGTCCAGCGGAGATGCGCGCGCGCCGCGCGCTGATCGGCGCCAAGTTAAAGCAGGCGCGCCTGGCGGAGGGCAAGAGCAAAGCCGAATGTGCCCAAATCGTCGGGCGCAGCGCGGCGATGATCGGACGGTACGAACGCGGCGCGACCGATATTTCGATCACCGAACTGGATGCGCTGGCGCGCGCGCTGCGCGTGAACCTGTATTACTTTGTCGAGCGCCAGTCGGCGGACGCGGACGCGGGCAGCGTCCTCGATCTGGAAAAACTCGCGCGCCTGCCCAAAGACGTGCGCGCCTTTGTCTTGGATTCGGTCAATTTGCCCTATCTCCGCATGGCGGCGAAATTCGCCGACCTGCCGTCGAATCGCTTGAAAGAATTGGGCGAGATTCTGCTGGTGGTGAGGTAGGGGTTNNGAGATTGGAGATTGGAGATAAGGTGGAGGCTGAAGCGTTGCGCGCCGAAGCGCTGCACCTGTGTCGAGCCGGGCGGTTGAATGACGCGGCGGTGGCTTTTGAGCAGGCGCGCACGGCGTACCTCGCAGAACAAAACGACGCCGGCGCCGCGAGCGCGGCGAATGACCTGGGTGTGATCTATTATCGCATGGGGCATCGCGCCGAGGCGCGTCAGGTGTTGCAGGATGCGCTGGCGGCGTTTGAAAAACTGGGTAACGTTGCTGGACAGGCAAAGGCGCTGGGAAACCTCGCGCAGTTGATGCAGCGCGCCGGAGACCAAGCAGCTGCGGAAAGAAACTATCAACGCGCGGCAGAGTTGTTTCGCCTAGTCGGCGACCGCGCGCTCGAGTCGAACACGTACCGCGCGTTGAGCCAGATGCAGTTGCAGCGCGGGCGCTGGCTGGAAGCGCTCGCCGCGTACGACCGCGCGCTGGCGGCGAAAGGTGGTTCAGGGTTGCTGCGCGCGTTCTTGCGGATTCCGCTGCGATTGCTGGGCATGCGCTAAGGAGCCCCCACTATGAACTCCCGCACTCCCTTTGACTGGCTGTCTATCGCGGAACAACCGCGCGCGTTCGTCGTGCTGCTCGCGCTCACCCTTGCCGCGATGGCGGCAGAACAAATCACCGGCGCGCCGCTCAGGACCGACGCCGCGCCGTCCGGCATCGTTTCGTTTGAACTCGCGGGCACGCTGCCGGTCGCGCTCAGGATTCTCGCATCGTGGGATGCAACTGCGCGCGTGTACGCCGGGCTGAACCTCGGACTCGATTTCCTCTTCATCGCCGCGTACGCCAGTTGTATCGGCTTGGGCTGCGTCCTCGTGGCGCGCCGTCTCGCGCGGCGGAGCGCGCGGGTTGCTTCCGCCGGCGTCGTTCTTGCGTGGGCAATGTGGCTTGCTGCGCTGCTCGACGGCATCGAGAATTATGCGCTGATTCAACTCCTGCTCGGCTCGCCGCAAGCCGCGTTTGCCGCGCTCGCGCAGTGGTGCGCGATTCCAAAATTCCTCATCGTTGGGCTGGGCATCCTCTACGTCATCCTCGGCGCGGTCGTGGCGATCGTCGTCAAGCCAAGTCCGCCCTCCGCGGCTTGACCCGTGTTTCGATGCGAGGACAATTCGAATGAGAGCATCCGCCTCCGTCGTCCTCATCGGCGGCGGAATCCAGGGCACGAGCATCGCGTATCCTCTAGCCAAGCGCGGGGTACGCGATGTTGTGTTAGTGGAGGCCGATTGCACGCGCCGATTGGCGGGCGACTCATCGCCGAGTTGATCGCCGATGGCACGACGACGACGATGGATCTCGCGCCGTTTCGCCTGGAGGGATTTGGCGAGACAAGAACTTGTCGGTGTGGAAGGTTGCCCCGGACAAGACTTTTACGTATAATGTCGCCAACCCGCTATGTCAATCTCTGCCACGAACCGGATTCGCCTGCTCCTCATAGACAACCACACGCTCGTTCGCGCTGGCATGCGCGCGCTGCTCGAACGCCAACCCGGCCTAAAAGTGGTCGGCGAGGCAAGCAATGCGGCAGATGCGCTTGCGATTTCCGCCAAAGAGCAGCCGGACGTTATTCTGTTCGAGCCGAATACAAGTGATCGTCAGCACCTGGAACTGATCACGCGTCTGCTGGCTACCACGACGAGCGTCAAGGTTCTCCTGGTTACCGGCGTCAACGATCCCAGCATGCACTCGCGCGCGGTGCGCCTGGGCGCGATGGGCGTGGTGCTCAAAGAGCATACTGCCGACGTATTGGTCAAGGCGATTCGACGCGTCTATGCTGACGAAGTCTGGCTCACGCGCTCGATGATGGCGAGTGTGCTAACGGAACTGCCGCAGTCGCCGCCCCAAACGGCCAATCCAGAAGCAGCCAAGATCACAACACTTAGCCAGAAGGAACGCGAAATCATATCCCTCCTCGGTCAGGGGTTGAAGAACAATCAGATCGCAGAGCGTCTCTCCATCAGCGAGATAACGGTGCGACACTATGTCGCCTCAATCCTCGAAAAACTGTGCCTCTCCGATCGCCTCGACCTGCTGATCTACGCCTATCGGCACGGGCTGGCCCCATTGCCGCGCTAGTTCTCCGCGCGAATCATTGGACCGGTTGACGGCTGATTAGCCCCAACGTCTTTCTGCCCAGCAGCCTCAGCCAAAATGGCTGATTGGGCCGCTTTTGCGCGGTCAAAAGTGGCTATCGGACAAAGCCATTCTTCACATTGCATACAGGCATACAATCCCATATACTTACGACTGCGAGTACGTCTCCGCAAACTCCCATTCGCAGTCCGAATCTCAGGAGGACCGTATGAACCGCAGACTGTTTCTCCTCGTTGCGTTACTTGCTCTGCTGATCGTCGTACTGGGCACGAGCGCATCTGTGCAGAGTTCACCTCCGGCAGCCAGCGCGTTTACCGCCTACTACAATCTGCTGGGCTATGAAGGCATTGGCACACTGGGTAGCACTTTGACCAGTCACGGCAATACCCCCGCTGTCGGCGACTATGTCACAACACATTGTCGCTACATCAGCGTACCGAATACCTTGGTTGGGCAATACTACTTGCGCTATCCCTTACATTTGCCCAATGGCGCCAACATCAGCCAGGTCTCGCTATTCGTGGCAGACTTTAATCCATCTGGCGTTTTGTGGGCTTATCTACGCTCACGTCCATGGAATAGCCGCGAGGCAGGCACCACATTGGGATTTACGCTGACCGATAACAGCACGAACAACGACAAGACGGTCAACATATCGGGGCTGAACGTGGATGTGAACAACCAAACCACCGAGTACTGGATTGACGTCAGTCCGCAGAATAGCGCGGATCCCGGCCAATTGTGCGTGTACGGGATACAAGTCACCTACACGATTGATGGCGTTTTCCTGCCTGTGATTCAAAGGGGGTATTAACCTGAGATGCTTGCCCATACCGAACATCCAGTTCTCTCGAACGACGAGGGACATATAAACCAGGAGGGGGAAAAGATGTCTACGTTCTTCAAAGGTCGCCTGCTTGAGAGTACGACGACGATCGGGCTTGTCCTCGCGGCGCTCGTCTTGATGCTCTTCGCCTACGGCAGCGCGTCGGCGGCGATAGACGAGTGTCGGGGAGACCCTGTGCTTGTTCTATCCAATGGCAAGACCATGACCATCGCCGCCGTTATCGGAACGAGCGTCTCGGATGTCAAAGAAGTCGAGTACGTGGTTCATGTTCCCCGTGGCGTCAAACTGGTTCGGGTCGAATGGACTGGCGATCCCGCTCTGGTCGCGAAAGAGGAACTTGAATTTCACGACGATGCCAAACCGGGGCAATATACCAGTGACACCGTCGTAGAAACCAAGACGAAACAGGTCGCCGTGACCGTCACGACGTGGTTAGGGAGTCTTTCCAAAACGATTACCGGCGTCAGCGGACGGCACTTGACTGTGACGCTCCACGCGCCCTGAGCGCTTTCTCCGCTGCACAGCGTCATCACGATTCATTGACTTGAGCGATTGACAAACGACAAGGAGCAGTATCTTGAAAACGCTCACTCAACCACCGCTTCAGGAACTGATTACGGCGTCACTCGCGAGTCTCGTCGCGCTCGCCGCGCTGATCGGCTCTTGGGTGGGAACCCACTCGACCGCGAACGCGCTCACCCCTTGGGATGCGCTCGTCGCATTACTCTTGGCGTGCGCGATCGTGGCGACTTTTAAGTACCCGATTCACATTCGCCAACACACCAAGATTCATATGAACAGCGTGCCGCTGTTTCTCAGCGCGACGCTGTTGCCGGTTCCGCTCGCCGTTGCGGCAATCGGGCTGGGCATCTTGGCTGGGAAACTGACGGTGCGCAAGGAACGCGGCAGCCTCCCAACCGATATTGCCATTTCTACGTCCCGCTGGGTAATTATCGGATTTCTCGGCGCGTCGCTAGCGCATTTTCCGGCGACAGACCGCGTTGCGGAAAGCATACTGCTTTTTGCGACGGCGGTCACTTTGTTCGCAGGGGACATGCTTTCCGGCTCACTGCAGATCTCACAGATCAACGCGGAACCCTTTGGGCGAGTCCTGGTAGCCAACCTGCGTGAAGCCGGTCCCGCCGAAGTGGGCCAATATCTGATTGGGATCCTGGGCGCGTTTGCCGCGCGCCAGGAGGTTTGGGCGCTTGGTCTGCTGGCGCTACCGATGGCGGTGACGTATCTGGCTTTCAAAAGCACCAAAGAAACGCGCGACGGCACGCGCCGGCTGTTGGAGGCGATGGCAGACGCCGTTGATCTGCGCGATCCTTACACGGGCGGGCACTCGCGGCGGGTGGCTGAACTCTTGAAAAGCGCGCTGCGCGAGTTGGGCATCGTTGGCGTGGAAGCCGAACTCATTCGCGCCGCCGCGCGGTTGCACGACATTGGCAAAGTCGGCATCCCGGACGCCGTGCTCAAAAAGCCCGGCGCGCTAACGCCAGAGGAATGGGCCATCATGAAGTCTCATCCAGAGCGCGGCGCGGAGTTGCTGGCGCGTTATCCTGACTTTGCGCGCGGCGCAGACCTGGTGCGCCACCATCACGAACATTGGAACGGGCAAGGTTATCCGCGCGGGCTCAAGGGCTTGGACATTCCCCTGGGCGCGCGCGTGATCGCCGTCGCGGACGCGTTCGACGCGATGACGAGCGATCGCCCTTACCGGCGCGCGCTGTCCGTCGAACAAGCCGTGCAAACCTTGCGCGCCGGTCGCGGGAAACAGTGGGATGCGGCGGTGGTAGATGGTTTTCTGCGCGCGCTGGCAAAACAAATGGAACGCCCGGAGGTGGTCCAGCCAGGATTGCCGGCGGCCGGCTTTGCTCCCGTAGCCGAGTAGCGTCGCGTCACTGTCCCTATCTTGACATTCTAAACAACTTGTGACAATATACTGCCGCGAGACGCGGTCCTGCGGATCTGGATCCGCAGGATTTCTTGCGGCAGTTTTCATTTTGGAAGACTATGTCAGTCGTTGATGACGTCAAACAAAAAATAGACATCGTTGATGTCATCGGTCAATACACGACGTTGAAAAAAGCAGGGCGCAACTTTAAGGCGCTCTGTCCATTTCACAACGAGAAAACTCCGTCGTTCATCGTCTTTCCCGATCAGGGCACCTGGCATTGTTTCGGCGCATGCGGCGACGGCGGCGATGTCTTCACCTTCTTGATGAAGCGCGAGAACATTGATTTCGGCGAAGCGCTGCGGCGCTTGGCGCAGCGCGCCGGCGTCGAACTGATTCGCGAAGGCCCGGGGGAAGACCAGGCGCGCAAACGACTGCGCGAGATTCTCGCGACCGCCGCCGCACATTACCATTACCTGCTCAAGAACAATCCCGCCGCGCAAGGCGCGCGCGAGTACGTCGCCCAACGCTTCATCCAGCCCGAGACGGTCGGAATGTTTGAACTGGGTTTCGCGCTCGACGAGTGGCATGCGATGGAATCCTATCTCGTCGGCAAGGGTTATCCCATACGGGATCTCGAGTCGGCGGGACTGGTGATCGCGGGCGAGCGCGGCGCGCACTACGATCGCTTTCGCGGACGCCTGATGTTTCCGATTCGCAATCGTATGGGCGAAGTAGTCGGCTTTGGCGCGCGCACGCTGACTGGTGAAGAACCCAAGTATCTGAACTCGCCGCAGACCGCGCTCTTCGACAAGAGCGGAACGCTCTACGGACTCGACCTGGCAAAAGACGCGATTCGCGCGCAAAACCTCGCGGTGATCGTCGAAGGATACATGGACGTGATCGGCGCGCACCAGGCGGGGTTCAAGAACGTCGTCGCGTCGCTTGGCACCGCGCTGACGGAAAAGCAACTGGGCTTGCTCAAACGCCTGACCCATCGCTACGCGCTCGCGCTCGATCCAGACGCGGCAGGGGAAGAAGCGACCAAGCGCGGTCTGGAGATCGCGCGCGGCGCGCTCGACCGCAAGACGGTGCCCGTGCCAATGGGCGCAGGTCTCATCGGATTTGAAGAGCGCCTGGAAGCGGAATTGCTCGTGATTCCGATGCCGCCGGGCAAAGACCCGGACGAGTTGATTCACGACGACCCCGCGCGTTGGGTCGAACTGACCGGGCATCCCGAGCCGCTGGTTGACTTTTACTTTCGCGTGCTGACGCAAGACCTGGACCTGAAAACGGCGCGCGACAAATCGGCGGCGGTCAAGCGGCTCGCGCCGATCGTCCGGGAGATCGGCGATTCGGTGCAGCGCGCCCACTATGTCCAGCAACTGGCGCGGCTGGTCCAAGCGCCGGAGCAGATCATCGCGCAAGAGGTTGCGCAGAACAAGCGCGTGACGCGCGCCCGGGCGCAGCCAGTCGAAGAAACGCCGGCATCCACGCGATATGTCGCGTCCAAGTTGGAGGAGTACTGCCTGACGCTCGCGCTGCGCACGCCCGAGCATCTCGCGCGCATCGCGTTTCTTCAAGCCGAGGATTTCGCCGAACCGGCTTGCCGCGCTCTGTATAGCGCGCTGTGCGTTTTTAAGCCATCGGAAATCTTCGAGCGCGACGCGTTCCGCGCGTCGCTCGACGAACCACTCGCCGCGCTGTACGATCGGCTGAGCGAGGCAGAGCAGAATCTNNCGGTTACAGCACGCCAAGGCGGAATTGGCGCAGATCCAAGTCCTGTTGCGCGACCAGGACGGTGAGCGGACGCTTGAAGAGACGCAGCGCCTGAGCGCGCGCGTCGATTCTCTCCGCAAACGTTTGATGGATAGTCAAAAAGCGTTGAGCGCACGCACGCTCTTGAGTCGGGCTTGATGATTGACCATGCCTCAGAAGAAAAAGACGGCTGCCTCTCAAAAACAGACCAAGCGGGCGAAGAAACAAGCGCCCCCACTCCTGACGCTCGCCGCCACCTTAAAGGGCAATCACGCGGACGCGGCATGGGCGCGCGCGGCGGACTTGCCGGATCAAGACGCCGCGCTGGACGCGTTGGTCAAAAAAGCCGGACTGCACAAACGGCTCACCCTCGAACAGATTCGCACGGTCTTTCCAGAGATCGAAGAAGACCCCGATCAAATCGCCGATCTGCGCCGGCTGCTCGCGGAGATGCGGATCAAGATCGTCAACAACCATCTCCTGCCCGCGCGCGAGCAACCGGCTGAAGGCGAGGTTGAAGCGGACGAACCGCTCGCGCTCGAAGTGCCGGCTGAAGTCGGCAGCGATCCGGTGCGGATGTATCTGCGCGAGATCGGCCGCGTTCCGCTGCTGAATGCCAACGACGAATCGCGGTTGTCGGAGTTGGTGCAGCGCGGCGGAACGGCGCAGCAATCGCTCCAGCGTCCCAACCTCAGCGCCAAAATCAGATCGAGATTGAAATCGGCTCTCCAAGCCGCCGAAACCGCGCGCCTGAAACTGGCGGAGGCGAATCTGCGCCTGGTCGTCAGCGTCGCCAAGCGCTACATCGGGCGCGGCATGTCCTTCCTCGATTTGATTCAAGAAGGAAATATCGGTTTGCTCCGCGCGGTCGAACGCTTTGATTATGCCAAGGGCTATAAATTTTCGACGTACGCGACGTGGTGGATTCGCCAGGCGATCACGCGCGCAATCGCAGACCAGGCGCGCACGATTCGGATCCCCGTCCACATGGTCGAGACGATCAATCGCCTGATTCGCGTTTCGCGACGCCTGACCCAGGAACTGGGGCGCGAACCGACTTCGGACGAGATCGCGCTAGAGATGGACATTCTGCCGCCGGAGGATCGGCGCGCGATCCTGGAGGCGCAAGCGCGCGGTGAGCCGCTGGAACCAATGCTCGAGCGTCGTTTGAAACGCGCCGCGCTCAAGGTGCGCCGGATCATGAAGATCTCGCAAGAACCCATGTCGCTGGAAACGCCGATCGGTCAGGAGGACAATTCGTCGCTCGGCGATTTCATCGAAGACGAATCGGTGCTGGGGCCCGCCGACCAAGCCTCGCGCCAGTTGTTGAAAGAGCAGATGCAAGACGTGCTCGACGGCTTGAACGAGCGCGAGCGCAAGGTGTTGGAACTGCGCTTTGGCTTGCGGGACGGACAACCGCGCACGCTCGAAGAAGTGGGGCAGGAATTTGGCGTCACGCGCGAACGCATCCGCCAGATCGAAGCGAAAGCGCTGCGCAAGTTGCGGCATCCGCTGCGGAGTCGCAAGTTGAAGGACTACTTGGGATAAGCGGGCGGCGTTGAACTTGACCCGCGTCGAATCTTGCGTATAATAGAAAGCGTAAGACATTCCTCGGTAGCTCAATTGGCAGAGCGCGCGGCTGTTAACCGTGATGTTCTAGGTTCGAGTCCTAGCCGAGGAGCAAAAGGGTCTGAGTTTTCTCAGCCCTTTTTGTTTTTCGTTGACACAACGCGTCGCGCGTGGTATAGTTAGTCCGCACGACTTTTCGCTCTGCAAAGTGGAGGCGACGATGTCTCTCACTCTACTTGCGATAATCTGCGGCTTGCTCCTCGGTTCCATTCCCTCCGGTTATTTCATTGCGCGCGCGGTCTCTGGCATTGACCCGCGTCACGCGGGCGACGGGAATGTTGGCGCGCGCAACGTCTATCGCACGGCAGGACCCGCCGCCGGCGTCGGGACGATGTTTGCGGACATTGGCAAAGGCATGGCGGCGATTCTGCTCGCGCGCTGGATGGGCGCGGCCGAAGTGGACGCGTGGCTGGCGGGTTTCGCCGCCGCAATGGGACACGACTCGATGCCGCTCCTGGGCTTCCACGGCGGACAGGGAATGGCGGTCATCATCGGCATCTGTTATGTGCTGCTGCCGCAAGCCATGATCCTGGTGACGGCCATCACGTTGATCGTTTGGGGCTTGTCACGCCATTTGGATTTCGCGCTCGGCGTCGGCGCGGTCACGCTCTTTGCCTTCGCGTGGATAGACAGGAGCGATCTGCGGCTGATGCTCTACCTGCTCGCATTGATTCCGACGATTGGCATCAAGAAACTGATGGACCTGCCAATGGCGCGGCGCTTGGCTGACGCCCGGCGGCGAGGGAGGACCAAACCATGAACGCGCTCGTCTTCGACGGACAACTCAAACTCGAGCGCGCGCGTGCCATGCCGCGCGCGCCCGCCGGCGAAGCGCGCGTGCGCGTCTTGCGCGCCGGCATCTGCAACACCGATCTCGAAATCGTCAAGGGCTATATGGGCTTTCGCGGCGTCCTGGGCCACGAATTCGTCGGCGTCGTCGCAGAAGGCGAACTGCGCGGCGCGCGCGTCGTCGGCGAAATCAACGCGTACGACGGCACGTGCCCGACGTGTCGGCGCGGCGACGTGACGCACTGCCCCAATCGCACCACGCTTGGCATCGTCAATCGCGACGGCGCGCTCGCGGAATTCCTGACCCTGCCGGCGCGCAACCTCCACCGCGTCCCTGCTTCCGTCAGCGACGCGCAAGCCGTCTTTACCGAACCGCTCGCCGCCGCGTGCGAAATCACCGAGCGCGTCCACATCCGCCCGACCGACCGCGTGTGCGTGATCGGCGATGGCAAACTGGGCTTGCTCTGCGCGCAAGTGCTGCAACTGACCGGCTGCGAGTTGCTCGTCGTCGGTCGCCACGCGACCAAGTTGGCAATTCTGAGCAAGCGTGGTATCGCGACGACAACGGACGCGGATTCGTCGTTTCCTCAATTCGATGTTGTGGTTGACTGCACCGGACACGCCAGCGGATTCGACCTGGCGCGCAAACTGACGCGCCCGCGCGGCACGCTTGTTTTGAAATCTACTTTCCACGGCGGACAGGAAACCGCGTTCGCGCCGATCGTCGTTGACGAAATCGCGATCGTCGGCTCGCGCTGCGGTCCCTTTGAACCCGCCCTGCGCTTGTTGGAACAGAAACTGGTTGACGTGGATTCGCTGATCAGCGCCGAGTACCCGCTGGAGCGCGGCATCGAGGCGTTCGAGCGCGCGGCGGCGCGTGGTGTGATGAAGGTACAAATTGCCGTCGCAGAGAGAGTGACCGGGTGACAAGGTGACAGAGTGACCATTCACCTTATCACCTTATCACCCTGTCACCTTGTCCTTTGTAGGGGGAACACATTGCAGAAAAATCACTACATTGCCATCGAAGGGGTCATCGGCGTGGGCAAGACGACGCTCGCGCGGCTGGCGCAGTCCGAGTTCAAAGCCGAAATCCTGCTCGAGGTCTTTGAGGAAAATCCATTCCTCGCCCGCTTTTATCAAGATCGCAAGCGCTATGGCTTTCAGACCCAGATCTTTTTTCTGCTGAGTCGTTACCACCAGCAGCACGAAACGATTCCCGCCGCGCTCGCGCGCGGCAATCTCATCAGCGACTATACCTTTGACAAGAACCAGATCTTTGCGCGCCTCAACATCGAAGGGGACGAACTGGCGATGTACGAAAGCGTGCATCAGATCATCGCCACCAAGATACCGACGCCCGATCTGGTCGTCTATCTACGCGCGGGCACGGACGTGCTGATGGAACGCATCGCGCTGCGCGATCGTTCGTACGAACGCGCGATGGAGCGCGCGTACATCGCCGCGCTGGGGCAGGCGTACGACGAGTTCCTTGCGCGTTATGCGCTTGCGCCGGTGCTGACGATTGATACGGACGCGCTCGACTTTGTGCATCACGCGGACGATCTCCGCATGATTCTGAATCGCATCCGCGCGCAATTGGAACTGGGCGCGTATCAACAACCGCTGTTCGACCACGGAGGCAGAGCGTGAAGAAATTCATCGCGATCGCGGGCAACATCGGCGTAGGCAAATCGTCGCTGGTGGACAAGTTGTGCGAACGGCTGGCGTGGCAGCCCTTTTTCGAGGGCGTGGTAGATAATCCGTACCTCGCCGATTTCTACCAGGACATGGCGGCGTGGGCGTTTCATTCCCAAGTCTTTTTTCTGGCGCGCCGCCTCCACGATTTGCGCCGCCTGATGGAATTTCCGCGCACGGTCGTCCAGGATCGCAGCGTGTACGAGGACGCGGAAATCTTTGCCAAGAATTTGTATCGGCAAGGACTGATTTCCGAACGCGATTGGAAAACGTACCGCGAACTGTACGCGGTGCTGACCGAACTCCTGCCGCCGCCTGATCTCGTCGTCTATTTGAACGCGTCGGTCCCGACGCTCTTGCAGCGCATCGCGCAGCGCGGACGGGAGTACGAAAAGCATATCGCGCCCGAATATCTGACGCGCCTCAACGTCCTGTACGACGAATGGATCGCCGACTTTGAACTGTGCCCCGTGCTAATCGTCCCCGCCGACCGCTTGGATTTTGTCGCGAACAGTCAGCACCTCGACCTGATCGCGCAAAAGATCCAAGAGAAACTGCGCGGCGAGCAGTTGGTGCTGTTCGATTGACCTCCTCTAACGCGCCCTTTTTGCCAACTCCTCGTCGCGCAACATTCTCCGCAGCACCTTGCCCACCAGCGTCTTGGGCAAGGCATCGCGGAATTCGATCTCGCGCGGCACTTTGTAGCGCGTCAGATTCTCGCGGCAGTAGGCGATGATCTCGTCTGCCGTCGCCGTCTCCCCCGACTTGAGCACAATGTACGCCTTGATGTTATCGCCCCGCTGAACATCGGGAATGCCAACCGCCGCGGCTTCCAGAACTTTCGGATGCTTGTACAGCACCTCTTCGATCTCGCGCGGGTAGACGTTGAATCCGCCGACGATGAACATGTCCTTCTTGCGATCCACCACCTTGAAGAATCCATCTTCGTCCATCGTGCCCAGATCGCCGGTGAGGAAAAAGTTGCCGGGCAGCGTCACCTTAGCCGTCTCCTCCGGCTTGTTCCAATAACCGAGCATCACCTGCGGACTTGAAACCGCAATCTCGCCGATTTGCCCGATGGGCAGGTCTGCGCCCGTCTCGGGATGAACGATCTTGGCGAGCGTGTTGGTGATCGGCACGCCGATCGTCCCGATCTTGCGCGTGCCGCGCAACGGATTGACGTGCGTCGGCGAACAGGTTTCGGTGAGCCCGTAACCCTCCACCAGTTTGCCCCCAGTAATGCGCTCGAAAGTCGTCTGCACTTCTTCTGGCAACGGCGCCGCGCCGCTCGTACATGTGCGAATGGAGGTGACGTCGTACTTGGCCAGGTCCTTAAAGTTGTTGATCGCCGCGTACATCGTCGGCACGCCGCAAAAGATGGTGGGACGATGCTTATGCGCCGCCTGCAGCACGGCTTGCAAATCGCGCGGGTTGGGGACGAGCACCAGCGCGCCGGCAAGATGCACGCCGAGGTTCATCACGCAGGTCATGCCAAAACTGTGGAAGAGCGGCAGCGCGCCCATCAAGACCTCTTCGCCCAACTGGATGCCGGGAAACCAGGCGATCGTGTTCTTGGCTTGCGCGACGAGGTTGCGGTGACTCAGCATCGCGCCCTTGCTGACGCCCGTCGTTCCGCCGGTGTAGCCGAGCACGGCGACCTCGTCCGGCTTTACCTCGATGGGCGATAGCGTTCCCGCGCCCTTGAGCAAGGTCTGGAAATCGTAGACGCCTTGCTCCCCGCTCACGTCGGGCTTGTGACCCTCCTTCTTCTCTTTGGCGAGCGTGAAAAGAAGATTGAGCACGGGCGGAAAATACTCTTTGATGTTGCACAGAATCACGCGCTTGAGCGGCGTCTGGGGGCGCGCCTCCTTGACCGTCTTCCAGTGCAGCGTGAGACTGATGAGCGTCTCCGCGCCGCTATCGCTTGCCTGATACGCCAGTTCGCGCGGCACGTACTGCGGATTGGTCGGCACGACGATCGCGCCGGCGCGCAGGATGCCGTAAAAGGCGATGACGAACTGGGGCGCGTTCGGCATAAAGATCATGACCCGATCGCCCTTTTTGACACCCAGCCCCTGCAGCGCGGCGGCAAAGCGCGTGGCGGCATCGTCGAGTTGCCGATAGGTCATCTTCCGGTTGAAGAAGACGATGGCGGCATTGTCCGGGTACTTTTCGACAGCCATGCTCAAAGACTGCTGGAGGGTGTAAGTTGGAATCTCCACAGTCTCTGGCACGCCGGGTTCGTAGCAGCGAACCCAGGGTTTTGCACAAGACGCGTCCATGAAACACCTCCTTTGGTGTGTTCGATCTTGGTGCAGCAAGTATATCACCAAACCATTTCCCAGGTCAAAACGCGAACTCTGCCCCCTTGCATCCTCACCCCGCCTCGTGTAGAATACGGACACGATGGCAGACATTTTTTACGACATCGAAACCAAAGAACTGCTCGACACCAACGCGCCCGATCAAGACGCGGCGATCCGCGCGCTGCACCTGTCGGTTGGCGCAACGTGGTGCGAGTGTCACGCGGCGCAGTTCTTTCGCAGCGCCGCGGCGCTCGCAGAACATCTGCTCGCGCACGACCGCATCATCGGCTTTAACATCATCCACTTTGACAACGCGGTGCTGGCGTGGTCGCCGGCAAAACCCGTCCACGATTCTTTCGATCCCGTGACCGGCAAGCACATCGTCCACAAACGCTTGCCCGACGCGCCGGCAGAACTCAAGAAATTGCTCGACGACAAGAGTTTCGATTTGCTCGCAGATTTGGAGACGCGGCTGGGACATCGCGTTGGGCTTGGCGCGCTCGCGGAAGGGACGCTGGGCAAGCAAAAGATGGCGACCGGTCCCCAAGCCGTCGTGTGGAATCACATCGCCGTCACGCTGCGCGACCGCTTGCCCTTTGCGCTGGCCGATGTCGGCGATCAAGAAGGCGCGGCGCGCGTCAACGAACTCGGCGCGTGGTTCCAGGAACGCCTCGAACAATACTGTCTGCAAGATGCGTTGCTGGTCAAGAAACTCTTTGAGTACGGCGTCGCCAACAAGCGCGTCGCGTTCTTTGATTTTGAAAGCGAGCGGCGCGTCGTCAAGGTGCAGTGGCGGTAGATTTCCGATTTGCGATTTGCGATTTTTGATTTACAATGCCCTCGAGTTCACGATCCCGAATTCGGCAATCGAAAATCGAGAATGCGGAGTGTGTATGGAGTTTGCGGATGAATCGGTACAGACCTTCCTCAATCACGTCGCTTCCGCCGAACCCGTCCCCGGCGGCGGTAGCGTTGCCGCCTTGAGTGGCGCGCTCGGCGCAGCGCTCGTCGCGATGGTCTGCCGCCTCACGCTTGGCAAAAGGGGATACGAAGCGGTTAGCGCTGAAATGCAAGCGCTCCTGCCGCGCGCGGAGGCGCTGCAACGCGAACTGTGCGATCTGATGCAAAGTGATGCCGAGGCGTACGCGCGCGTGATGGACGCCTACAAAATGCCCAAGACAACCGAAGCCGAGAAAACCGCGCGCACGCGCGCGATCCAGAACGCGCTCAAGCACGCGTCGGACGTGCCGCTCCGCGTCGCGGAACTGTGCGCGCAGGTGCTCGAACTCGCGCGCCCGGTCGCGGCGCAAGGCAACAAGCACGCGGCGAGCGATGGCGGCGTCGGCGCACTGATGGCGGAAGCGGGCTTGCGCGGCGCGGCGTTCAACGTGTCCATCAACCTCGGCGCGATTGACGATCCCGCGTTCGTCGCCGACCGCCGCGCGCGCGTCGAGAAACTGGTCGCCGCCGCGGCGCAAGCCGAGCGCGAGATTCTGCGCCTCGTCGAAGGGCGACTGTGAGCGCGCAGCTCCTCGCCGGTCAACCCGTCGTCGAAAAGATCGCGGCGGAACTCGCGCCGAGCATCGAACAATTCCGGCGCGCCCACGGCATCGCGCCGACGCTGGCGGTCGTGCGCGTGGGACACCCGCCCGCCGCCGTGAGTTACGCCCATTCGATTGATCGCGCGTTTACGCGGTGCGGCATGGGCTTTCAAATGGAGGCGCTGCCCGAGGACGCGGACACGGTTCAGGTCATTCAACGCCTCAGCGAACTGGAGCACGCAGACAACGTGCACGGGATCTTGTTACAACATCCCTTGCCCAAGACGATAGACGCGCGCGCGCTGATGGCGATGTTTCCCATCGCCAAGGATGTCGAAGGCGTTTCGCCGATCAACGTCGGCAAACTCGCGCTGGACATCGGCGATGACGCGCCAACCTCGACGCCCAGCGCGGCAATCGAGATCCTCGACCACTATGCGATTCCAGTCGCCGGCAAGCGCGCCGTCGTCGTCGGTCGTTCCAACATCCTGGGCAAGCCGATGGCGCTGCTGTTGACGCGCGCCGACGCCACCGTCGTCCTGTGTCATTCGCAGACGTGCGATCTTGCCGACTGGACCCGCCAAGCCGATCTGTTGATCGCGGCGATCGGCAAACCGAAACTGATCACCGCCGATATGGTGGCGCGCGGCGCAGTCGTCATTGATTTCGGAGTGAACGTCGTCAACGACCAATTCGTCGGCGACGTTGATTTCGACGCGGTGAAAGAAATCGCCGCCGCGATCACGCCCGTCCCCGGCGGCGCCGGACCCGTGACGACGATGACGTTGATGCGGAATACGGTTCGCGCGGCGGAACGTCAAGCCAAGCCCATGAGCATGAAAGGCAAAATCCGATGGCTTCCGACCTGGAAATCGCGCAGCAAGCGGAAATAAGACCGATCGCGGAAATCGCGCAGGCGCTGGGCTTGGCGGACGAAGACGTTGACCTGTATCGAAAATACAAGGCGAAAATTTCGCTCGCCGTCCTCGACAAGTTCCAAGCCAAACGCGCGGCGGGCGGCAAGTACGTCGTCGTCACTTCGCTCACGCCGACGCCGCTCGGCGAGGGCAAGACGACGACGACCGTCGGCTTGGGCATGGCGCTGAATCGCCTGGGTCAGCGCGCGGCGATTTGCTTGCGCCAACCCTCGCTCGGACCGGCGTTCGGTGTCAAGGGCGGCGCGACCGGCAGCGGCTATGCCCAAGTCCTGCCGATGGAAGACATCAACCTGCACCTCACCGGCGACACGCACGCCGTTGCGCTGGCGCACAATCTGCTCGCCGCGTTCATTGACAACAGTTTGTTCCACGACAATCCGCTCCAGATTGATCCCTATTCCATCGCCTGGCCGCGCGTGGTGGACGTGAGCGATCGCGCGCTGCGCCAGATCATGGTGGGCTTGGGCGGACGCGATGGCGGCATTCCGCGCGCGGGGTCGTTCGACATCGCGGTCGCAAGCGAAGTCATGGCGATTCTCGCGCTGACGACCTCGCTGCGCGATTTGCGCGCGCGCTTGGGACGCATCATGATCGGGATCACGCGCGCGGGCAAGCCGATCACCGCCGAAGACTTGGAGTGCGCGGGCGCGATGACCGCGCTCTTGAAAGAAGCGCTCAAGCCAAACTTGTTGCAGACGATCGAGCACACGCCCGCGTTTATCCACACCGGCGCGTTCGGCAGCACCGGGCACGGCAACAACTCGATCCTCGCCGATCAGATCGCGCTCAAGTTGAGTGATTACGTCGTCACCGAAGCGGGCTTTGGCTCCGACCTGGGCATGGAAAAGTTCTTTAACATCAAATGCCGCTATTCGGGATTGAAACCGGACGCGGTCGTGTTGGTGGCGACGGTGCGCGCGCTCAAGATGCACGGCGGCGTTGGACGCGTGATCGCGGGCAAGCCGCTGCCGCCGGAACTGGCGCAGGAAAATCTCGCGGCGGTCGAAAAGGGCTGCGCGAACTTGGTCAAGCACATCGAGAACGCGCGGCTGTTTGGCTTGCCGGTCGTCGTCGCGGTCAACCGCTTCGACGCCGACACCGACCGCGAGATTACGATCGTCGAACGCGTCGCGCGCGATTCGGGCGCGGAAGGCGCGTTCGTCTCCGACGCGCGCGCGCGCGGCGGCGCGGGCGCGATTTCGCTCGCGGAAGCCGTCGTGCACGCGTGCAAGAAACCGGCGCAGTTCAAGTTCCTGTACGCCGCCGATCTGCCGATCAAGGAAAAAATCCAGCGCACCGCCGAAAAGATCTATGGCGCGGACGGCGTCGAGTACTCCCCGGAAGCCGAGGCTAAGATCCGGCTGTACACCGACCTGGGCTTGAACCGCCTGCCGATCAGCATGGCGAAGACGCATCTATCGCTTTCGCACGACGAGAAACTGAAGGGCCGCCCGCGCCGCTTTCGCGTGCCGGTCCGCGATCTGCGCGCGTCGGTGGGCGCTGGCTTTTTGACTGCGCTCTGCGGCGACCTACGGACGATGCCCGCGCTGCCGCGCGTACCCGCCGGGACGCGGATTGACGTGGACGAGAATGGTCGCATCGTCGGGTTAGTTTGAATTCCGGGAGGAATAGTGTTCTTGGATCTCTTACACTTTGGCTCGGGGCTGCAAGCCATGCACTATTTCATCTTTTGCCTCGTCGCGGTCCTTGGCGCGATTCAAGGCGCCGCGGCGCGCTCCCAGCGCCGCGATCTACTCTGGTTTGAAGGGCAAGCCGGTTACGCCCTCGGCGCGCTGATGATCGCCGGCGGTTACGTCTGGTTCTTCGTCGCCGACGAGGAGATTTTCATCCCCGGGCTGGCGGGTGGAGAATTATTCACGCTCTTCGTCGTCGCGTTCGTCGTCGCCGTGCCAACCACCCGCGCGATTGCGTTCGCGCTCGAGCGCGCGCGTGCGCTCCCCACCCCACAGCCGCGTCCCGCGCGCAAGAAAGAGCCGACCGCGTGAATCCCGATACTGCGCTATTCCAATTGCTCAACGACTGGGTAGGGACCGTCGCGCCCCTGGACTGGCTGGCGCGCGCCGTCGTCAACGATTACGCCGTGCCTACGGCGCTGTCGCTCGTCGCCGTGGCGCTGTGGTTCACCGGCGCGACCGACGAAGCGCGCACGCGTAATCAACGCGCCGTCGTCTTGATCGCGTTGGGCATCCTCTTTTCGCAGGCGCTCATCAAAGACTTGTCGTTCGTCTATTTTCGCCCGCGCCCGTTTGCGACCGAGACAGTCAAATTGCTTTTTTATCGCCCGTCGGTTTCATCGTTTCCGAGCATTCCGATTGCCGTCGCGTTCACGTTCGCCGCGGGCGCGTGGTACGCGAACAGACGCGTCGCCCAATTGCTGTTCGCGCTTGGAATGCTGTACGCGCTCGCGCGCGTGTACGCTGGCGTGCATTACCCCAGCGACGTGATCGCCGGCGCGCTGATCGGCGCGGGCATGGTGTACGTCATCGCGCGGCTGGAATTCATTTTCGAGCCGTTGGCTGATGCGATCGTCCGCATCGCGCGGAAACTGTACTTTGCGTAATCGTTCAAAACCTTGCGCAGGTTGCCCTGCGCTTGCCAGGGAAAGAGAGTTTCACCATGTTGCCGCGTGTTTCACGGCATGATGGCTCTCGAATCTTTGCAAGGATGCCCGAGGTGAGGTGTTCATGGATAGCGAAAGCACTCGAAAACTGATCGAAGATCTGAGCAGCGCCGACCCATTGACGCGTTATCGCGCGGTGGATGCCCTGAGCGCGCGGCGAGAAGACGATTTCGACGCGGTTCTGAATCTGCTCGCGCAAGGGAATCCGCCCCAGCGCGCTTGCGCCGCCGAAATCCTGGGACGCTGGCGCGACGCGCGCGCGTTCGATCGGCTGGTGGCGGGCACCCAAGACGCCGATGTCTCCGTGCGCGCGCGGTGCGTGGAAGCGCTCGGCTTGCTGGATGCGACACGCGCGCAAGCGTCGCTTTTGCAGGCGGCGGATGACCCGCACCCCGAAGTGCGCGCCTGGGCGGTGAATGTGCTAGGGCGGTTGAAAAGCGCCGCGACGCGCGCGGCGCTGCACGCCGCGTTGACAGATCATGACGGGAACGTGCGTTGGCACGCCGCCGACGCCATCGCCCGGCGGGAAGGCAAACGCGCGGGCGCGCGCTTGTTGCCCCTGCTAGATGATGCGGACGCCGGCGTGCGCGCGCTCGTCGCCGAATTGCTGGGTCGCCTGCGCGTCCGCGCGGCGCAGGCGCGGCTCATCGCGCTCTTGCAGGACCCGGATTACCAGGTGCGCTGGCGCGTGGCGGATGCCCTCGTCGCGCTAGGCAGCCAGCGCGTCGGTGCGCCGTTGATCACGCAGTTGCAGCACGCGGATACCGGCGTGCGTTGGCGCGCGGCATACATCTTGGGCAAATTGAGATCCCCGAAAGCGCTCCAGCCGCTGATTGCCGCGCTGAACGACGCGGACGCGCACGTGCGCGGTCGCGCCGCGGAGGCGCTCGGTTCCATCGGCGATCGGCGCGCCCTCGACGCGCTGCGCGCGCGCGCGAACGATAGCGCGTTGGCAGGCCACCTCGGCGCGGTCGGCGAGATCGCGCAAGCAGCGGTGGAGGAAATCGAAAAGACAAAGTGACGAGTGGCGGGGTTCCTCGTCACGCGCCACTCGGCACGCGTCACCCGCCACCCGATACATGGAGGATAGCATGAACGCACCACGAATCAGCGTGACGCCTCCCGGACCAAAAGCCAAAGCGATTCTCGAACGCGATGCGCAAGTCTTGTCGCCGTCGTACGCGCGCGACTATGGCTTTGTCATGGATCACGGCAAGGGCGCAGAGGTGTGGGACGTGGACGGCAATCGCTATATTGATTTTTCCGCCGGCATCGCGGTCAACTCGACCGGGCACAGCCATCCGGAAATCGTCAAGGCGATTCAAACGCAAGCCGAAAAGTTCATTCACATCTCGTCCGACTATTATCACGATTTGATGGTGCGCGTCGCGGAACGCATTGACGAAATCGCGCCGATGAAAGAAGACGTCACGGTTTTCCTCGCGAACTCGGGCACGGAATCGGTCGAAGCCGCGATCAAACTCGCGCGCTATGCGACCGGGCGCCGCCAGTTCATCGGCTTTCTCGGCGCGTTCCATGGGCGTTCGATGGGCTCGCTCTCGTTCACCGCGAGCAAGGCGCGCCAGCAAGAACGCTTCTTCCCGACGATGCCCGGTGTGTGGCACGTCCCGTTCCCCGATCCGTATCGCCCGGTCTTTCCGATTCCGCCGGGCGGCGACGAAGGCGACGCGGTGATTGATTACATCGAAAACGTTTTGTTCCCGGAAGCGCTGCCGCCGGACGAAGTCGCCGCGATCTTGGTCGAGCCGATTCAGGGCGAGGGCGGCTATATCGTTCCGCCGCCAAACTTTTTCCCGCGCCTGCGCAAGTTGTGTGACGAGCACGGCATCTTGTTGATCGCCGACGAAGTGCAATCGGGCGTGGGACGCACCGGCAAGTGGTGGGCGATCCAGCACTGGGGCGTCGAGCCGGACATTGTGTGCATCGCGAAAGGGATCGCGAGCGGCGTGCCGATGGGCGCGATGGCGGCGCGCAAATCGGTCGGCGCGAAATGGAAACCGGGCGCGCACGGCAACACGTACGGCGGCAACCCGATCGCGTGCGTCTCCGCGCTCAAGACGCTCGAGTTGATCGAAAATGGCTATATGCAAAACGCGGCGGAGATGGGCGCGTACATGCTCGACGCGCTCGCCGAAATGCAGGCGCGCCATCCGAGCATCGGACAGGTGCGCGGGCGCGGGCTGATGATCGGCGCGGAGTTCGTGAAGAATCAAAAAACTAAAGAACCCGCGCGCGCGCTGCGCGACCGCATCGTGCATGGCTGTTTCGAGCGCGGGTTGCTGACGCTCGGCTGCGGACGCAGCACCGTGCGCTTTATGCCGGCACTGATGATTGGCAAGGATTTGGTGGACGAGGGGCTGGAGATTTTCGAGCGCGTGGTGATGGAAGTGGAGAAGGGGTGACGCTTGTTCTCGGCGACCTCTTTTGGTATAATGTGGACACATCCGAAGGGAGCGAGGAATGGCGCAAACTACCGTAGGCATTCGCGAGTTCAAAGAACAATCGGGTCACTATCCGCGTCAAGTGAAAGCAGGCAAAACGCTGGTCATTACCGAGCGCGGCAAGCCGGTCGGGCGAATCGTGCCAATCCAAGCGCCACTCCAAGAACGAACGCAGGCGCTGATTGACGCCGGCGTGATCGCGTGGAACGGGCGAAAACTGAGGCCTGCCAGACCGACGATTCGCCTACGCGGACCAAAAGCGCTGTCCGATCTGGTTCTCGAAAACCGCGATTGNNCTGGGCGTGTGGCTGTTCGGCTCGCAAGCCGACGGCACCGCCACGCCGCGCAGCGACATTGACCTCGCCGTGCTGTTCGACCGCGACATCATGCTTGACGAAGAAGCCAAACTCGAAATGGCAGTTTGGAAAGTACTGGGCACGTATGATGTCAGCATAACAAATCTCACACGTGCCGCGCTGCCAGTTCGCTTTAACGCGATTTGTGGCAAGTTGTTGTACGAGAGGAATTACATCCGAGTTTCGGATTTTATTGAGCGTGCATTGGCGGAACAACGAGAGTATTCCGAGTTCATGAAGCGATCCAACGAGGAACATGGGGAGGAAACAAAGCAGAATCGCAGTTGGTGAGATACGTTCAATCACCATCCTCTCCATCCGCATAGACAACATCACCTACGCCGACGCGCTCGCGCGCGTGGAGGCGTTTTTGCGCGAAGGCGGCTTGCATCAAATCGCCACCGTGAACCCGGAATTCGTCGTCATCGCGCAGAAAAACGCCGAGTTCAGGCGCGTGCTGAACGCGACCGCGCTCAACGCCCCGGACGGCGTTGGCTTGTTGTGGGCGGCAAGGCATCTCAAGACGCCGCTACAAACACGCGTGGCGGGACAGGAACTGGTGGATCGCATCTGCGCGCTCGCGGCAGAACGCGGCGAGCGCGTTTTCTTGCTCGGCGCGCGAGAGGGGATCGCGGAACGCGCGGCAGCAGAGTTGAAAAGAAGAGATTGGAGATTGGAGATTGCCGGGTGCTATGCGGGCTCCCCAGCCATTGCGGAAGAAGACGAAATCACAAAACGAATAAACGAATCACGCGCGCGAATCTTGTTCGTCGCGTACGGTCCGCCGAAGCAAGAGTTGTGGATCGCGCGCAACGCGGCGCGGTTGAAAAGTGTCGCGGTCGCGGTGGGCGTGGGGGGAACGTTCGATACGCTGGCGGGGATTGTGCCGCGCGCGCCGGCGTGGATGCAGCGCGCGGGGTTTGAGTGGACGTATCGCTTGCTGCGCGAACCGTGGCGCATCCGGCGGCAGATGGCGATACCGTATTTCATGTGGCTGGTGGTAAAAAGTCAGATAGTCAAATAGTCGCCTAGTCTGATAGTCCACCGACGACCAACTATTTGACCACGCGACTACGCGACTATTGGACTATAGATTACGCGTCTTCCTTCTCGATCCGATACCCCTCCCCCTTGGCGGTCGTGAGGCGCTGGGGCTTGCTCGGATTCTCCTCCACTTTTTCGCGCAGCCAGCGAATGTGTACGTCCAGCGTGCGCGTGTCTCCCATGTAATCGGTTTCCCACACTTCTTTGATCAGCGCTTTGCGCGAGACAACCTGGCCCGCGCGATTCATCAACGTCTTGAGCAGCGCAAATTCCTTCGGCGTCAGCGGGAACGTTTTGCTCCCGCGCGCGAGTTTGTGCCGTTCCAGATCGAGCGCGAGTTTGCCAACGCTCAACATGCGCGGGGGCTTGGCGTCAATCGCCCCTTTGACGCGCGCGACCAGTTTCTTGCCCGCCACGGGCTTGCTCAAGACGCCCGCCGGCGCGAGCGCGGAGTCGATCTTTGCGTTCGGCAGCGTGATCAAGACCTGGGGCGCGAATGACGCGCTTTTCAATTTGCGGCTCAGACTCTTGCAGTTCAGACGCGGCGAAGTTGCATCCAGGACGATGGCGTCGAGGTGATGCGACTTGGCTTGGGTGATCGCTTGACGACCGCTGTGCGCGGTCAAGACCGTGTACTCGCGCTTGCCGAAGAAACTACCGTAGGATGCAGTTGCTGTCTTGTCGTTGGCAATGATCAAGACCGTGACAGCCATCGAATTACTCCGTGAGAAGTTACCAAGGGGACAACTCCATTATACTCAATCCGATTTAGATTGCAATTACCCCCGAAGTACCATTCAAGATTGCAGATTTTAGATTTCAGATTTCAGATTGGAGGTTTCAATCTACGATCTGCAATCTGCAATCTGCAATTTCTTGACCTTTGCGATTGACGATGCTATAATCGGCGCGCTCATGAAAACGTTCATCATTCTTCCGACTTTAAACGAAGCGCAGAACCTTGCGCCAATGGTCGAGCAACTCTGCGCGCTGCCGATCGCCGATGTCAACCTCTTGATCGTGGACGATAATTCCCAGGATGGCACGAGCCAGATCGCCGATCAACTGCGCGATCAGAACCCGCAGCGCGTTTCCGTAATGCACCGCGCCGGCAAGTTGGGCTTGGGCACCGCGTACATCACCGGCTTTCAATGGGCGCTCGAGCATGGCGCGGATTGCGTCATCCAAATGGACGCCGATTTCTCCCACTCGCCCAGTTACCTACCGCATTTCGTCGCCAAGCTGAACGAGTACGATGTTGTCGTCGGCTCGCGCTATGTTCCCGGCGGCAGACTTGATCCGCGCTGGAGCGGCTGGCGCTACTTGCTCAGCAAATGGGCGAACAGCATTTGGGTGCGCCTCATCCTCGGCACCCAGGTGCGCGACGCAACCGCGGGCTTTAAATGCTGGAGTCGCCGCGCGCTCGAAGCGATTCCGCGCGATGGTGTGCGATCGAACGGTTACGTCTTTCAGGTCGAGATGGCGTACCTGTGCGAGAAACTGGGTCTGCGCATCCTGGAATGGCCGATCTATTTCGAAGACCGGCGCATCGGCAAATCCAAGATGACGGTGCCGGTGAAACTCGAAGCCGCCTGGCGCGTCTTTCAGATTCGCCTGCGCTATGGCAAGTTGAATCAGTCCGCGCGAGTCGAGTATCAGCGTGCCGCGGCGTGATCTTCTGATCGTTCTCGGCTTGCTCGCGCTCGCCGCGATTTTTCTTGCGCCGGTCGTCCTCGGCGGCGCAACGCTCGTCCCGTTCGACAACCTCTTTCGCTTCCCACCCTGGAACGCGTTTGCCGCGCAGTTCGGCGTCACGACGCCGCACAACGAACTCGTCAGCGACCTCGTCCTCGAAAACTACGCGTGGAAACAATTCATCGTCGAATCGCTCCGCGCGCAAGAGATTCCGCTATGGAATCCGTACCTCTTTGGGGGCGTGCCATTCCTCGCTGCCGGGCAGCACTCGGCGCTCTATCCATTCAGCGTCCTCTTTTACATCCTGCCGCTCGACCGCGCGTTCGGCTATTTCGTCGCGCTGCAACTCGCGCTCGCGGCGATCACGCTGTTCGCGTTCATGCGCGTGCTCGGCGTCAGTCGGTTCGCCGCGAGCATCAGCGCGATCACATACGCGTTCAGCGGCTTTTTCGTCGTCAGCACCGCGTTTCCGATGGTGATCAGCGCGGCGGCATGGCTGCCGGCGGTGCTGGCGTGCGCGGAATTGATCGTGCGCTCGAAGAATTCAGCGCGGCAAGTTCTCTTTGCGCTCGTCGGCGCGATTGTCCTGGGCATTCAATTCCTCGCCGGGCACATCGAGCTTTCGATCTACGTGCTTTTCGTCACCGCGTTCTATTCGGCGTGGCGCGTCCTCACACCTCACCCCACTCCCCCTGCGCCCCCTCTCCCCTCTCCTGACAAAGTCCAGTCAGGAGAGGGGAGAGGGGGATGGGGGGTGAGAGGTGAGGTCTGCCTCCTCGCCCTCATGTTCCTCCTCGGCATCGCGCTGGGCGCGGTNNGAGGTGATCGGCTGGGCGTACCCCGTGCGCCAAATCATCACATTTTTCATTCCCGATTTCTTCGGCAACCCGACGCACCATACGTACTTTGACGTTTTCGATTTCACGACGCGCGCCGCGCCGGCTGGCACGATCTTTTGGGGCATCAAGAATTACGTCGAAGCGGGATCATACGTGGGCATCCTGCCGCTGCTACTCGCGGCAATCGCCATCGCTTCACGTTCTACGTCTTACGTTTCACACCGTCCGTCACCCGTCACCCGTCACTCGACACATGTCACGCTCTTCGCCACGCTCGCGCTTGTCTCCCTCCTCTTCACCTTCGGCACGCCGCTCTACGCGATTCTGTTTTTCGGCGTTCCCGGCTTTAACCAGTTGCATACGCCGTTCCGTTGGGTGTTTCCGTACACACTGAGCATGGCGGCGCTGGCGGGGTTCGGCGCGGAGTTTCTCGGAAGTGCTATTTATGGGCAAGAAGACAAGGTGACAAGGAGACAAGGTGACAAGGTGAAACTCTCCGTGTCACCCCGTCACCTTGTCACCTTGTCTACGCTTTCCATCGCGCTCGGGTCTGCAATCCTCCTCGCTCTTGGAGCATCCTGGCTACTGCGCGACCAAACCCTCGCGCTTGCCGATCGCATCGTGCGCTCGTCGCACTCGCTGCAACTGGCGTTCGACAGCGGGCGAACGTTTTACTCGTACGAATTCCGCAACATCGCGCTGTTCGCCATCTTTCTCATCGGCGCGGGCATCGTCCTTCACGCCGCACGCATTACGCATCACGCCTCACGCCTCCCGTTTCCCCTCTGGCAGCCACTCGCGATCGTCATTCTCATCGCCGATCTCTTCATCATCGGCTTTGGCTTTTACCCGCGCGCCGACCCGCGCCTTGCCGAGTTCACGCCGCCGGCGGTGAAATTCCTCCAGCAGGATCAATCGTACTATCGCATCACGAGTTACGATGCGCGCGGCGGTCCCGAAAATAAAGTGTTCAACCCGAACGTCGGAATGTTCTATCACATCGCCGACATTCGCGGGTACGACTCGATCATCCCAAAGCAGTACGCCGATCTGATGGGCTTGCTCGCGCCGCAGGACGAGTTGCTCAACAACCGCATCGCGCCGTTCTACAATCCCGATCCGCTTGATTCGCCGATCGTCAATCTGCTCAACGTCAAGTACGTTTTGACGACCCGACCGCTGCCGAACGCGGGGTATACGCTAGTGTACGACGGCGAGATCAAGATTCACCGCAACGATCGCGTGCTGCCGCGCGCGTTCATGGTCCCGCGCGCGCGCGTGATCTCCGACCGCGCCGCGCTGCTCGCGCAGATGAAGGAATTCGACCCGGCGCGCGAGGTGTTGTTGGAACAAGACCCCGGCATCGCAAGTTCGGCAACGTGCGCGCTCAAGCCGGTGAAGATTGAAGAGTACAGAAGCACTCAAGTCGTCGTCGTAAGCGATCAGGCGTGCGCGGCGTGGCTCGTCCTCGCCGATTCGTATTTTCCCGATTGGCTGGCGTACATAGACGGGCAAGACGCGCCGCTTTACAAAGCCGATTACAATTTCCGCGCCGTCTTCGTCCCCGCAGGCGCGCACACCATTCGCTTCAAGTACAGCCCGCTTTCGTTCCGCGTCGGTGCGATCGCGTCCTTCCTCGGCGCGATGCTGCTCCTGGTTGGATTCGCGTACCTCGCGTGGCAGCGCTTTTATCGCGCGGATGAAGAATCGCCGGTGCGCACCGTCGCCAAAAATTCGCTTTTGCCGATGGCGACTTCGTTGATGATGCGCGTAATGGACTTTGCCTTCGCAGCATTCTATTTGCGCGTGCTCGGTCCGACCGACGCGGGAAACTATCGTTGGGCAATGTATCTTTGGTTGTTCGCCAACACCATTGCCGATTTCGGCCTCGGGATTCTGTTGACGCGCGAGGTCTCGCGCGACCGCGCGCAAGCCAACCGCTATCTGACCAATGGAACTATTCTGCGCGTGCTCCTTTGGGCGCTCTCGCTCGTCCCCTTTGGCATCATCACCGCGATCTACGTGCTGTTTTTCAACGTCACGCTAAACAGCGCGCTCGCGTTTGGTTTTCTCATGCTCGGCATGTTGCCCAGCACACTCGCCGCGTCGCTCGCGTTTCTGTTCAACGCGTACGAACGTTTCGAGTACCGCGTCGGCGTGGATGTCATGACACGGATCGTCGCGATCACGCTCGGCGTCATCGTCCTGCTCCTGGGATACGGCTATGTCGGACTAGCGGCGGTCTCGATCCTCACCAATCTCTTTACACTCACCGCGTTCTATTTCTTGGTGCGCCGATTGCTCTTTACGCCGCGCCTGGAGGTGGATCGTTCGCTGATCCGCGCGATGGTCCACGAAGCGTACCCGCTGATGCTCAACAACCTGCTCTCCAGTTTGTTCTTCCGGATTGACTCGATGATCCTGCTGCCGGCGAAGGGAAGTACGGTGCTGGGTTATTATGGCACGGCGTACTCGTTCGTCGAGGCGCTGAACTTTATCCCCTCGAATTTCACGCTGGCGATTTTTCCCGCGCTCGCGCGCCTGGCGGCGTCAGCAAAAGACGCGCTGCTGCGCGCGTACATCCTGTCGCTGAAAATCTTGCTTTGGATCGCGCTGCCGCTGACCGTCGGCACGATTTTCGTCGCGCGCGAACTGATTCAGATTTTTGCCGGCGATGCATACCTGCCCGATTCAGCCATCGCGCTCCAGGTGTTGATCGTGTTCCTGCCATTCAGTTTCATCAACAGCGTGACGCATTACGTTTTGATCGCGCTGGGACAGCAGCGCTTTCTGACCAAAGCGTTCATCCTCGGCGTCGCGTTCAACGTCGCGGCAAACTTGATCGCGATTCCGCCGCTGAGTTACGTCGGCGCGGCGCTCGTCACGATTCTCTCCGAGATCGTCTTGCTGATTCCATTCTACTATAGCGTGCGTAAGAACCTCGCGTCCATTCCGTTCTGGTCTATCGCGTGGCGACCGATCGTCGCGTCGGGCATGATGGGGCTTGCATTGTGGTGGCTGGTTGCGCGGGCGGGGTTGTTTATCGCCGTGCCGATCGCGGGGATGCTGTACGTCCTTCTGCTTATCGCGCTCGGCGCGCTGGGGGAGGACGAGCGCGCGTTCTTGCGGCGGCTCGCGCCGGGGAAATAAACAAGCAACCCGTTTTCTCTGAGAAAACGGGTTGCTGATTCTCTACCGACACGCGTCTTGAAATCGCTGCAACTCTTCTTCGATGCGAACGCGCGGCAACTGCAGATGAGCGCTGGGCACGCGTAGATTGAACGTGTCAATCATCTGGTTGAGCGCGGTCGCGCGTTGGCGGTACGCCCGGCAGGTCCGTGCACGCGCCTCAACCAGATGTTCGCGCTCGGCAATCATCTGGTCCGGCGAGAGCGCTTGCAGCTTGACGATGCGCTCGCGCTGCCAGAGCGTTTGTTGCTCGAGCAACGTCGCCAACGCACGCAGTTCCGCGCGAATCTCCTTGCTCTGTTCGATCCACGCGGGCGCGACGCCCGCGTCCTTGAGCACCTTGAACGCGAGCCGCCAATCCTCCGGCGTGTACGGATTTTCGTCCAGGTTGAGCGGCTTGCCCGCGCCGGGCAAATGGTCGAACTCGCCGCGCTCCATCGCCTCGCGGATTTGTCGCTCGATGGCGCTTTCCCAATCGCGGCGCGGCTGGGTCTCGTCGCTCACGCGAACTTTCGTTTGTCGCTATTCGCGCGGTCGGCGTTCGCCGCGCTCGCGCTTGCCGCCGCGTCCGCCCCGATCTTCGCGCGGGCGCGCCAGGTCCACGCGCACTGTGCGGTCCTGGAGCATTTTGCCATTGAGTTCGCTGATGGCTTTTTGCGCGTCTTCCGCCGACGCCATCTCGATAAAGGCAAAGCCCTTGGAGCGGCCTGAATCGCGTTCGGTCACCAAACTGACCGAGGCGACATTCGCCACTCCAGCAAAGAACTGGCGCAGGTCCTCCTCCGTAGTCTGGTAGGACAGGTTTCCGACGAACAATCTGGTACTCATGTGATTCATCTCCATGGAATCGTGCAAGCAAGAACATTCAACTGTAGGACACGCGCCAATTCAGAATCCGCTTTTACCCTTCTTCCTGTTCGCGGCGGAGTCGTTGCAGCCGAGCGCGTCGGCGTCCTTTGCGCTCGTCCATGCGGCGCTGCTCGCCTTTGGGAATGAACCAACGGCGCCGGCGCAGGTCTTTCATCACGCCGCCTTCCATGACTTCTTTGTTGAAACGGCGCAGCAGGCTGTCAAACGATTCTCCATCGCGCAACTTGACCGTCACGACCATCACCCTCTCTGTTTATGATTTATTGCCCAAGCAAGACAATAGAAACGCCAAGCGTGCCGCTTGGCCGTCGTCCAAAACCAGCCCGATACTACCATGTGACTGGGGAATTGTCAAATGCGAAAAGCCCCTCTGTCATTGCGAGCGGAGCGAAGCAATCCCCAAGCCGCGTGGAGATTGCCTCGTCGCAAAAACCGCTCCTCGCAATGACAAGCGGCCTTCCTTCTCACCCCACGGCGGCAAGCGCCAGCCATCGTATCCCTGCAACTCGTTGCCGTCGCCGTTACCCTGCACCAGAAACGTGCGCGCGTTTCCGACGAACGCATTGCCGGTGACCTGATTGCGCGTCGAGTCGAGCAGATGTACCGCGATCGCGTTCGACTGGAACGTGTTGCCGCACAGACAATTGCCGTACGAACGATAATCGCCGGGCGGCAGAAAGGCGAACGCCGCGCGGTCATAGTCTTCCGAGTAAAAGTACACGCCTTCGTTGCTGCTGATGATCTGATTGCCCGAGACCGTGTTGCCGCGGCTGTTCGACGAGATGATGCCGTGGTTCCGCATGTTCGCGATCGTATTGCCCTTGATCTCTGTATCGTGCGCAAAGCCGAGCCACACGCCGTCCAAGCCATCGCGCATCTGATTGTTGTTGATCCGGTTGCCCGCGCAGAAACCCAGTTCGACCGCGTTGTAGAGCACCGACGTGATCGTATTGCCGACGATCGAGTTGTTGCTGCCGCACGGCATGGCGTGCGCCTTGATGAAAATGCCATTGCCGTTGCGACCGGTCACCATGTTGTTCGCGATCGTATTCCCGTTCGAGCCATCCTGCACGACGATACCGCCCGCGTCGCAGCCGAAACCGACCGTCCCCGCGCCCCAGGTGCATTTGCGCACGTTGTCCGCCGTCGTATTGCCCGACGCTTCGCTGTTCTGGGTGCGCAGCAAGTTAATGCCCCACGCCGAATTATCGGACGACGTGTTACCGCGCACGACGATTCCGCTGGAGTGACGCACGTCAATGCCGATCGCTTGATGCTGCGTCACGTTGTTCAGCACCTGGGAGTTGGTCGTATTGTTCAGCCGAATACCGCTGCCATCGGTCAGCCCCAGAAATTTGCCATAGCGCGTCGTCGGGTCAACGTCGTCATAGTTGTTGGAACTCTCATTGTCGCGAATCACCAAGCGATCGCCGGCTTCGACGTAGATGCCATCGTGGAAATTGGAGATGCGGCAGTTCCGCACCTCGACGTTCGCCGGTGTTTGCGCGTTGAGTAATCCGTACTTGCGAATCGCGATGCCATTGCCGGTGAAATTCGTGCCGCTGATCGAATGCTTGAAACAGTCGAGGACGACGCTGCTTGCCTTGATTTTGATGCACTCGCCGTTCGCCTGTAAGTCCACGCCCAGACGATAAAAGCCGGGCGCATCCAGGTCGTCGCATTGAGAGATGGTCTGCCAGGGAATCGGCGTGGGCCCCAGAGTTGGGCGCGGCGTGGGCGGCTTGGTGGGCGAGGGCGGTAGCGTGGCGGTCGGGGGCAGCGTAGGCGTGGGCGAGCGCGTCACGGTCGGCGTGGCAGAAGGGAGCGGCGTCCAGGTGGGCGTGGAGGTGCGCGTGGGCGTGCCAGTGCGCGATGGCGTCGCGGTCGGCGGCGTCGAACTTGCCAGCGCGACGAACACCGCAGTCGCGCGCGCGACGTCGGTTTGTTGTGCGACGGCATCGCGGGCTTGTTCGTACTGATCCACCAGCACGCCGAACACGCCCATCGCGGCGAATCCGAGGATCGCCGTTTCGACGACGACGAGAATCGGCAGGGTCTTGCTTTTCATATCTGACTGGACCGTGGGCGCATCTTGGGACCGATTTTAGCATAGCCCGCGCGGCGTGTCAATCCAAATCGCAGCCAAATTGCAGAACTTGCGAAATCTTTTCGCTTGTGCTACACTATTTGTCGCCATGCCCCTGTAGCTCAGTGGATCAGAGCAGCGGCCTCCGGAGCCGTGTGCGCGAGTTCGAGTCTCGCCAGGGGTACCTCAGCAACCTTGCGAAGGTTCAAGGAATCGTTGCAAAGGAATGTGCCTGCCATGACGAACATCTGCGCGACCTTCGCAAGGATTCGTGAATGAGACGCCGATGAAAGCGAGAGTTGCGGTCCTTGCCGATTGCGCCAACGTTACGGCGGATGGAAAACTCAACATCATGGGCGTCTTTAACGTCATCAACGCCCACCGTGTCCCGGTGACGCACAGCCAGATGCAACTCGTTCTGAGTCTGGTGCCCGATCCCTGGGAGACGAACACGACGGTCCCACTCGAAATCCAACTCGTGGACTCGGATGGGCGCGTTCTTTTCGGGCTGAAAGGTCAAGTGACGGTCGGAGCGGCAAGGGGCGGCGAGCAAGCGACGGCGAATTATCTGGTTGGTCTGAACAACACCGTCTTTGACAAGTTCGGTTCGTTCGAGTTCAAGGTTCTCGCCAACGACGAGCCTTTCGTNNCGAAGCAATCAAGTCGCGGCTTGGAGATGACTTGGCATCCTTCGACTCGCTTCGCTCGCTCAGGATCGCGCTGATTGCGAACATACCGCGCGGCGGTATGTGTTCTCGCAATGATACGTGACGTGACAGAGTCACCTTCACATACGAATGCGAATTTACTCCACCCGGAGCGCACTCGCCAGCGTCCGGGTATTTTTGTACGATCCATGGGAGAAGCGATGCAATTCCAACGCGCGTTTTCTGGCGCGCCCTGGGAAAAACAAGTCGGCTATTGCCGGGCTATCCGAGCCGCCGACCAGATCTACGTGACTGGCACCGCCGCGGTGGACGAACAAGGCAACGCGTTCGCGCCCGGCGACGCGTACGCGCAAGCCAAACGCTGTTTGGAAATCATCGAACGCGCACTGCGCGAACTGGGCGCGGCGCGCGTGCACGTCGTGCGGACGCGCATGTTCGTCACCGACATTTCGCGCTGGGCCGAGTACGGCAAAGCGCACCAAGAATTCTTCGGCGCGCATCCGCCCGCGACGAGCATGGTCGAAGTGAAAGCGCTGATTGATCCGGCGATGCTGATTGAGATCGAAGCGGACGCGGTGGTCGAAGAAGGTTGAAGTGAAGATCATCGTCTGCATCAAACAGATTCCATACGTTGACCAGTTGAAATTCGACGCGCAAGCCAAACGCCTCGTGCGCGAAGGCGTGCCGAATGAGATCAATCCGTTCGACAAGCGCGCGATCACCAAGGCGCTTGAACTGCGGCAGCAGTTCGGCGGCGAAGTGGTGATCGTCACGATGGGACCGCCGCAAGCCAATGCCGCGCTCGTCGAAGCGCTGGCGATGGGCGCGGATCGCGCGGTGCATCTCTTGGGACGCGAGTTTGCCGGCGCGGACACGCTGGCGACCGCGCGGACGCTCGCGCTCGCGTGCAGAAAGATCGGTTACGATTTGATTCTCTGCGGCAAGTACTCGACCGACGCGGAGACCGCGCAAGTGCCGCCGATGCTTGCCGAATTCCTCGACTTGCCCCAGGTGAGTGGCGTAACCGACTTGGTTACCCAAGACGGCAAGCGGCTGACCGCGACGCGCGAACTCGACGATGGCTTTGAGACGCTCGAATGTGCGCTGCCGGCGGTGCTGAGCGCGGCGGAGCGATTGTGCAAGCCGATCAAGGTCGCGCCAGCCGATCTGGAAACCGGAAAGCAAAAGCCGATCGAGGTCATGGGCGCGGCAGACCTCGCCGCGGACGCGAGCCAATTTGGCAGCGCGGGATCGCCGACCTGGGTTGAGCGTATCTATTCGATTGAGCCGGCGCGCAAGCGGGTGGTTCGCCGCGTGGACAGCAACGCAGACGCAGTGGCGCAAGAAGTCGCGCGCGCCCTGTACGCTGAGGGCTTGTTTGGCGAGTGGAAATCAAAATCGCGTCAAGTGATCAAACTCAGACAACGGATAACAGATAANNAACAGATAACAGATAGCAGACCACAGAACGCGATTTGGGTGGTCGCAGAAATCGTCGGTGGAGAAATTCGCCCGGTAACCTTCGAGTTGTTAGGTCGAAGCGCTCAACTCGCGGAGGTACTCAAAAGCCAGGTCGCGGCAGTCCTGATCGGGCATAACGTCGGCGAGCACGCGAAAACGCTCGCGGCGTACGGCGCGGATTGCGTGTACGTTGCGGATGCACCTGCGCTGGCGACGTACTCCACCGAAGCGTACACAGCCATTGTGGCGCAAGCGATTGGCAAGCACGCTCCGTACGCGGTCCTGATCCCTTCGACGGCAAACGGGCGTGATCTCGCGCCGCGCGTTGCCGCGCGGCTGAAGGTTGGCTTGACCGGCGATTGCATCGGCTTGGAGATTGACGCGCCGGGACGCTTGGTGCAGTTAAAGCCTGCGTTCGGCGGCAACATCGTCGCGCCGATCCTGACCAAGACGCGTCCGGCGCTGGCGACGATTCGACCCGGCATGTTGCAATCGGCGGAACCGGATTTTGCGCGCGCGGCAGTCGTCGAGACGCTGCCGACCGATCATTTGGGCGCGATTCGGACGCGCGTGATTCGCGCGGAGAGAAGCGCGAGCGCGGGCATCGGACTGGACAACGCGGAAATCATCGTCGGCGTGGGAATGGGCGTCGGGAGCGCAGAGAGTTTGCCGGCGCTGCAAGAATTGGCGGCGGCGCTCGGCGCATCCATCGGCGCGACGCGGCGCGTGGTGGATGCGGGCTGGTTGCCGCGCCAAACGCAAATCGGCTTGACCGGGCGTTCGATCGCGCCGCGTTTGTACGTCGCCGTGGGGATCAGCGGCAAGTTCAATCACACCGTCGGGATTCAGCGTGCCGGCGTGGTGCTGGCAATCAACAACAATCCCGAAGCCGAGATCTTTAAGCAGTCGGACTATGGGATCGTCGGAGATTGGGCGGAGGTCGTTCCGGCGTTGACGCGCGCGCTGAAGAAATCGTAGTTTTGAAATTCGCCTTGAGGCGTGGTATAATATCGCCCACAAGGATCAGCGAGTGGACTATGAAAGTCAAGATCATTCTTCCGATCGTTTTGTTGGCGGGAGTCATCCTGCTGTCGCTTTCGTTTTCCTCTGTGTTCGCGTGCGACCCTGAAGATCAGGACGCGCTCGACTCCGCCGGCGTCATGTGCCGCGCGACCTCTATCCCGAAGCCGGTTCCGGTGGCAACGTCGGTTGCCCTCGCGTTGCCGAACACGCTTGCCGTTGGAACCGGCTCGTCGCCGGCATCGAATATGACGGACAAGCCACTGCCTTTGACCTGTCTGCTTCCTGAGGGAGAGGGCGCGACGAACGCGCTGGGTGTCGCGGACGCGTGCGCTTGGGCGCCGGTGCAAATCCGCGCGGTCAAGGTCGTGCCAACTCCGATCCCGACGGTAAAAGCGAATGTCCCCGCCGCGCCGCTGAGCCAGCCCAAGGGCGATTCGCCGGGGGCGGCGATGGAAATGTCGGATACGTGGCGGACTCTGGAGCCCGGCGCGATGCATTGGTACAGGGTAGACAATGGAAACAATTTCTATCTGAATGTCTGGCTGGACGCCTACGGCAAAAGCGGCATCACTTTCGCGATGTATTCGCCCGACCAACGGAATGTCTTGTCAGTAGACACTCCCCCCAAGGGGCGCGGCGCGCCGATCAAGAATGATCCCAGCCACGATTTGTTTTGGGCTGGCTCCCAGGCAGCCGGCGTCTGGTATGCGCTGGTTCGAAACTACAATTCCGTTCCGGTTCAGTACCGCATCAATTATCGGCAAGCGACCGAAGATCGAATTTGCCGGAGTTATTGGGAATGGATCGGGTCGAGTTACGTTTACTGGACCGCGTGTAGGTAAGCCAAGCCCAATTGAATAAAATCAAGACTGGCTCATCCTTGCGAAGGTTTGGCAATCCTCTTCGCTTGAAATGTGCCTTCCTACGCCAAGAACTGTCGCTTTCGCAAGCCTCCACGCAACCTTCGCAAGGTTCGGTGGGCAGTCACATTAAATCTTTGTTCCAAGGAGCATTGCGTTGAGACCGAGCGCGTGGGCAATGCTCCTTGCGATTCTTCTGGTCGGCGCGTGGCTCCGCGTCAATGCTCTCTCCCAAATTCCCCCGGGACTGTATCACGACGAAGCCTACAGCGGCTTGGACGCGCTCGCCATCGCGCGCGGCGCGGGGCTGCCAATCTTCTTCGAAGGGAATGGCGGGCGCGAGCCATTCTTCATTTACCTGCATGCCCTCTCGATCTCCTTTCTGGGTCCCAGTTCGTTTGCTTTGCGAATCCCCGCGGCGTTCGTCGGTATCTTGACGCTCGCCGCGTTCTTCGTTCTGGTTCGCGCGCTGAACGCCAGCCATCGCCATTCGACTGGCCTCGCGCTGATTGCGACAGCCGGTTTCGCGGTTTCGTACTGGCATTTGAATTTCAGCCGCATGGGCTGGCGGACGATTTCGCTTCCGCTCTTCGCGTGCCTGGCGTTCTACTTTTTCTGGCGCGCCCGTCGCACCGGCAAACTGCGCGATCACCTCTTGACCGGCGCGCTCCTCGGCGCGGGGCTGTACACCTATCTCGCCGCGCGATTTCTCCCTTTCGTCATCGCGCTCTTTTGGCTGATCGAGTTGCTCATTGGCTCTGTGTCACACCTGCACTTGCGTGCGGTGCAAGTGTTGCGAGCGAAGCGAAGCAATCCCCAAGTTACTTGGCGACTGCTTTGGGCAGAAACCGCCCCTGCAATGACAAGGCAAGGTCATTGGCAAAATGCTGTTTTGACTATCCTCGCTGCGATCGTCGTCTTTGCTCCGCTTGCGATCTACTTTCTGACTCACCCCCAGGCGCTCTTTTTCCGCGTCAGCGACGTGACTCTCGCCGGCGAAGGCAGTCCACTTCAGGCGATCGCGGCGAACGCGTGGCGCGTCGCGCAGATGTTTTTTGCCAGCGGCGACCCAGAATGGCGGCACGGCATCGCGCGACGCCCGGCGCTCGATTGGGTCATCGGCATTCCGTTCGCGCTCGGCTTGTTGCTGGCGCTGCGGCGCTGGCGCAAACCAGAGTCCTGGTTCGCGTTGCTCTGGCTGGGGATTATGCTTTTACCGACGATTCTTTCCAAAGATGCGCCAGATACCCAACGCGCGATCGGTGCGCTGCCGGCGATCTATCTGTTTGTTGCCTGGGGTCTGGAATGGCTGGGAGAATTCATCGGCGCGCGCGCGCGATCGCACAGGTCAGAGGCGATTGAAATCGCGGCAACCAGAGCACAAAGCCTGCCGCCGCAGGCTGAAAATCAGTCGCCGAAGGGCGACTTGGTGCAGCCGTTGCTGCGACTTTTAGTCGCCCGGTCTGGCATGATTCCGGCGCTGACGGCGTTCGTGCTGATCGGCGGAGGCGCGCTTGCTTTTCGCGACTATTTTAGCGTCTGGGCAAACGATCGCCACGCGTACTATGATTACCAAGGCGACTTGGCTGACCTGGCGGCATGGCTGAACGCGCAGCCGCAAAACATCGTGCTGCCGATGGATTTGTACGCGCGCTCGACGATTCATTTCCTGACGCTGCCGCGTTATGGGCAAACGCGTTCTATCCTCGATCTGGACGATGCCGAGAGAAGCCAGATCGCTGCTGAACCCGCGCGGCTGTTGTCGTCGCCGAGTGTATCAGATAGCGCGTTCGCGCTGCTGCGCGGCAATCAAGTGGTTCTCCTGGATCCGAGTACGCGAATACACTCTGCGCCAAGTGAAAGCGACTGGCGCGACCGCTGGGGCAAGACGCTCGCCTCGATTGCGGCGGTAGCGTCGTTGGACGTTACGCGCGCGCTTTCATCTACGCCATACGCCGCGGATTTCGATCAGCGCCTCAGTTTGGTTGGCTATGCAATGGATCGTAACATCACACCGGGCAAGCCGTATCGAGTGACGTTGTATTGGTCCGCGCGCGCCAGGATTCAGGAGGAGTTGAAACTCTTTTTGCACGTGCTCGATTCTCAGGGAAACGTGATCGCCGGGGTGGACGAACCGCTGGTGAATGAATTGCATACCGGTCTCTTGCCGGAGCGCCAGACGATTCCCGATTACCATACGCTTCCGATTGATGCGGCGATTGCCCCGGGCAAGTATTCGCTGGAAATCGGACTCTACCAGCCCTCCAACGATTCGCGCTTGCCGATCTGGATGAACGGCGCGCGCGTTCCCGATGATCGGCTGATCGTCTCACTCAAGGTAGCGCAACCGCCGCCGACCAGAGCGATGGCGAAATCGCTCGGCGTTCAGTTTGGCGATGCGATTGTCCTCGAAGGACTCGATCCTTCGGCAGTCAAGATCAAACGCGGCGACCCGTTTCGCTTGACGTTGTTGTGGAAATGTCTTCAGCCGACAGATCGCGATTACACGATCTTCGTTCATCTGCTCGATGCGCAATCGCGAATTATCGCGCAGGCAGACTATCAACCACAGAACGGCAATTATCCCAGTTCGATCTGGGACGCGGGCGAACGCGTCCTCGACGAGTTGAGCATCCCGATTCCTCCCGACGCGCCGGCGGGTCCATTCAGAATCGCCATCGGCGTATACGACGCGAACACCGGTCAACGCTTGCCGATCGGGCAAACGCGCCAAGATCACGTCGTCGTGGATGTCTCTGGCGAAATCGTTGCTCAGTGATTGTGGCTATTTGGAATGTGCGACGCACGTGCGTCCTGAATCATGTGGTGCGGGCAGCCTTGCCCGCAGGCGAGCCGCCTGCGCCACATGTGTCCAATCACCAGGTGTTTTCTTGTTGACGCTCGGCAAGCGATATGTTATATTTGCGCCGACCTATGAAACTAAAAGCGGTTCTCGCCGGCATTTTGTTTCTGCTGCTCACGATCGCGCTGCGCGTTCCCTTGGCGTCCGCGTGCGAGCCAAGCGATCTCGATGTCCACTGTGCCGTTCGGCAGATGCCGCGACGGACTCCGACGCGCGCGCGCACCCTATCGGTGGTAGCAAAGAATGTCCCGCGTGGAGACAGTCCAGCCAACGCGTTGGAGATGCAGGACGCGTGGCGCACACTCGATCCGGGCGCAAGCGTGTGGTACAAGACAGACGACAGTTCGGGTTTTCGCGCACTGCGAATCTGGCTCGATGCGAATGGGCGGGGTGGTTTGAGTCTCGCGATTTTTTCGCCCGATCAGATGGAAGGCGTGTACTCGATCGCCAAGCCGATCGGGCGCGGCACGTTCAACAAACTGGACCCCAGCCACGATCTGCTTTGGTCGTCGGACTATGCGCGCTGGGGCGTGTGGTACGCGCTGGTAACGAATAGCAACGTGGTCCCGGCATCGTACAAAGTCGGCTACAATCAAACCGGCAAAGACGCCAAGACCTGTGTATCGTACTGGGAATGGATCGGCAAAGATTACGTGTACTGGACGAATTGTAATCCCAACTAGCGCTTGGAGACACGGATGCTCGATGGTGGACATCTCGTCGCGAAAATGCTGCGGCGGGAAAAGATAGACGTCGTGTTCACGCTTTGCGGCGGACACATCATGCCGATCTACAACGGCTTGCTTGACGAAGGAATCCGCATCGTGGATTTCCGGCACGAACAAGCCGCCGCGCACGCCGCCGATGGGTACGCGCGCTTGACGCGCCGCGCCGGCGTCGCGCTGGTCACTGCCGGCGTCGGCGTGACCGACGCGGTGACCGGCATTGCGAACGCGTATCAAGCCGATAGCCCAGTACTCGTCATCGGCGGGCAAGCGCCCAGCGATCAGTTCGAGATGGGCTCGTTGCAAGAACTCGATTCCGTCGCGCTCGTCTCGACGATCACGAAATGGGCGCGCGCGGTGTTGCACACACGCCGGATTCCAGAATACCTTTCGATTGCGTTCCGCCAGATGTTCGCCGGGCGCTATGGTCCCGCGTTCCTCGAAATCCCGATTGACGTNNCGCGCCGCGCGGCGATCCCGACGCGATTGCGCGCGCCGCCGCACTCTTGTGCGCCGCCGAACGACCCGCGCTGATCGCCGGCAGCGAAATCTGGTGGCGCGATGCGTCGTCCGCGCTCGCGCGCTTGGCGGAACGCGCCGCGTTGCCGGTTTACCTCAATGCGATGGCTCGCGGCGCGCTGCCACCCGATCATCCGAACTATTTTGCGGCGTCGCGCAAACACGCTTTGATGAACGCCGACCTGATTCTTGTCGTCGGTGCGCCGTTGGATTTTCGCTTGGGCTATGGCAAAGCGCCGGCGTTCAACGCGAACGCGAAGATCGTTCAAATTGATGTTGATGCGCGCGAGATCGGGCATAATCGCGGCGCGGAGGTCGGCGTCGTCGGCGACGTGCGCGCGGTGCTAGAGCAACTCACAGATGCGATTTCGCCGCACGCGCGCGATGCGTGGCTGCGTGACTTGTACGCGCGCGAAGCGCAAGAGCGGGCGAAACTCGACGCGCGGATGAATTCCGACGCAACGCCGATTCATCCACTGCGGCTCGCCAGAGCAATCCGCGACGTGCTCGACGACGATACGATCGTGATCGGCGATGGCGGCAATATCGTGTCGCAGGCGGCAAAGGTGATCAACGTGAGCAAGCCCGGGCACTGGCTCGATCCCGGGCGTTTTGGCTGTCTCGGCGTCGGCATTCCGTTTGCGATCGCCGCGAAACTCACGCACCCCAAGTCAAATGTCGTCGTCGTCAACGGCGATGGCGCGTTCGGCTTGAACGGCTTTGAGTTCGACACGGCGGTGCGCTTCAATCTGCCGATCGTGGCTGTGATCGGCAACGACGCGGCGTGGGGACAGATTCGCGGACCGCAGTTGAATTTCTACGGCGCGGAGCGCGCGGTTGCATCCGCGCTCGCGCTCGCGCGCTACGACGAGGTCGTCCGCGCGCTTGGCGGGTACGGCGAATACGTCGCAGAGCCGCGCGCGCTGCGTGGCGCGCTCGAACGCGCGCTCGCATCCGGCAAGCCGGCGTGCGTGAACGTGCGGATTGACGCGGCAGCGAACGCGGCGGTGAGCGCGAATTCGATGGTGGTGTGAGGCAATTTTCGATTTTCGATTTAGGATTTATGATTTGGGGAAAGAGGAAGTGGGATGATGAACAAATCAGACCGATCTCGCACGGTCATGGGAGTTGCAATTTATCTACCGCGCCAATGGGAGCGTCTGTTGGCGACGGCAGAGGATCGCGACAAACTCTAAGGCACGTGGGCGGAATGGCGCGCCGTGCTCGATGAGAGTGAGCGCAATATGCGCGCGATCGGGATCGAGCCGGTTGAAGTTCTATTGGACATGGACGAATTCGAGACCTATTGCGCCGAGCGCGGTTTACGCAACGACGGCGGGACGCGCGCGGAGTACGTGGCGAGGTTGTTGGCAAAGCAAACGAAACGATGAACTCTACCAACCAATCTCTAGTCTCTAGTCTCCAATCTCCAACCTCCAGACTCCAATCGTGGCGGTTGCTGACTTTTCTCTTCGCGCTCGCAAATTTCTTGGAAGTCGCGGTCGTCGCGCATCTCGTGCTCTTTACGCCCGCGTTCTTGCACGCGATCGGTTTCACCCAGGCAGAAATCAACGTTTGGACCGGACCGATTGCCGCCGCCGGGTTTGCGTCGGGCATCTGGTTTGTGCCGTTCTGGGGCGTGCTCGCCGATCGCTATGGGCGCAAGCCGCTCATCCTCCGCAGTTACTATGTCGAGATCGTCGCGATGGCGCTTGCGGCGATCAGCGACAACGTGTGGCTCTATCTCGTCGGGCGCGCGCTCACCGGCTTTGCGCTTGGCAACACGGGCTTGATGTACGCTTCGCTGACCGAAGCCGCGCCGCGGAATCGCGTTGCGCTGGCGCTCGGACTCGTCAACGGCTCGGCGCCGCTCGGCTCGCTGGTTGGCGGGCTAGCCGGCGGCTTGATCGTTTCGCAGTACGGCGTGCATTGGCTCTTTGGGATTGACGCGTTGGTTGCGGCGTTGATTGCGATCGTTCTCACTGCCTTTTATCGCGAGACGTTCATTCCAAAACCAACGCCGCACATCATAGTCATGCTGGGCGATGCGCTCGGCGCGGTAATTCATTCCCCGGTCGCCGCGACGATCTTTGTCGTCAGTTTTGTCTCCAACGCGGCGTTCTTCTTTGCGTACCCGTATTTGCCCGTACGCATCGAAGAGATTGTGGGCAAGACCGCCGCGCCGATCGCCATCGGGGTTACACAAGGCGCGGCGGGCGCGACGACGCTGCTAGGATCGGCGGTCTGGGGGGCGCTGGCTGATCGCGTGGGGCATCGGCGTTTGTTGGCGGTGTTGATGCTGGCGACAACGCTTCTCTGGCTACCGCTCTTCGCTGCCCAAGACATCAACGCGATGACGCTGGGCTGGGTGTTGTTGAGCGGCGTCAGCCCGTCGGTCGCCAGTTTGATGTTCACGATCATCAGTCTCAACGTGCCTGCCGAGAAACGCGGCTCGGTGTTGAGCATGATCTACCTGCCGATGAATGTCGCGTTTATCATCGGACCGTTCTCCGCGTCGTTCGTCGCCAGCAACCTGCCGGTGCGCTCGGTATTCCTGGTTTCGGCGGCGCTGGCGCTGATCGCGCTGTTGATCTTTGTGGTCAATGTGAGGCGGACGCGGGAGGGGTAATTTCAGATTTATGATTTCAGATTGCTGATTTCGACCTTTCCAATCTGAAATCTGCAATCGTCAAATGGGGGTGTTCATGTTTCGTCTCGACAACAAAATCGCGCTCATCACCGGCGGTGGGCGCGGGCTGGGCCGCGCGATCGCGCTCGCGTTTGCGGACGCCGGTGCGCATGTCGCGGTTGCCAGTCGGACGCGGGAACAATTGGACGAGGTCGCGGAAGCGATTCGCGCAAAAGGTCGGCGCGCGCTCGCGGTCGAAGCGGACGTGAGCGACAGCGCGTCGGTCGCGCAGATGGTCGTGGCGACGCGCAGGGAGTTTGGGCGCGTTGATATTCTGGTGAACAGCGCGGGCGTCGGCTGGGCGGAGAAACTTGCGGACACGAGCGATGAGACCTGGGAATGGATCATCAAGACGAATTTGTACGGGGTGTTCTACTGTTGCCGCGACGTGATGCGCGTCATGATCGAACAGAAAAGCGGAAACATCATCAACCTCGCGTCGGTGGCCGGGGTGAAGGGCCCGCCGGGGCTGGGCGCGTACGCCGCGAGCAAGGGCGGGGTGATCGCAATGACCAAGGTGCTGGCGCTGGAGAACGCGCGTTACAACGTGCGCGTCAACGCGATCGCGCCGGGCTATTTTCGCACCGATCTGAACGCCGCCGCGCTCGACGATCCCGAACTCGGTCCGAAAATTGTCAAGCGGATTCCGATGCGCCGCGCGGGCAAGCCCGAGGAAATCGGCGGGCTGGCAGTTTATCTCGCGAGCGATGACGCGTCGTTCGTCACCGGCGAAGTCTATTTCATTACGGGCGGCGAGATGGCGCAGTAGTTTTTTTCAGGTTTTTTGACAAACCGTCTGAATTGTAATATGATTCACTAAGTAGTCTCAGATTCCTCTGCGTCAGGATTTCAATGCCGATTGACTATTTGCCGATCCTCGTAATGGTCGTCGTCGTGATCGCATTTGCCGCGATTGCATTGACCTTTTCCGCGTTGACCGGACCCCGCCGCCCGAATCCGAGCAAGCTTTCCCCCTACGAATCCGGCATGCCACCCTTTGGCTCCGCGCGGCGCAGAATCTCCATCAAGTATTACTTGACCGCGGTTCTGTTCATCCTCTTCGACATCGAAATCATTTTCTTTTATCCTTGGGCAGTCCTCTTTCGCCAGTTGCAACTCTTTGGGTTGATCGAGATGGCGGTCTTTGTGATCGTCCTCCTGGTTGGCTATGTGTATATTTGGAAGAAGGGCGGCTTCGACTGGGACTGAAATTAGCCACAGAAACACACGGAACCACACAGAAAAAATAAAAATCAAAAAATCAAGAGGAGGAACAATGAGTGTGTTTCTGCATGGCGAAGTGACGGAACAGGTACTTGGAGCCGCGTTTGAAGTGTGGAAAATACTGGGGTACGGATTCTTGGAAAAAGTGTACGAGAATGCGCTTGTGGTTGAGCTCAAGTTGCGCGGTGCAGCAGTTGACCAACAGCACGACATTGATGTTTATTACAAAGGAGTTCTGGTCGGTCAGTACACAGCCGACCTGTTTGCAGAAAATAAGGTAATCGTTGAACTCAAAGCGGAGAAAGAATATAACCCGAAGCACGAGGCGCAATTGCTCAACTACCTGAAGGCAACGGAAACACGCGTTGGTTTGCTCCTAAACTTTGGCCGGAGCAAGTGCGAATTCAAACGACTCGTCATGTGATTTTCATTCCGTGTGTTTCTGTGTGATTCTGTGGCAGATACTCTGAGGTACCATGCTGTCTCAACAAGCGAAATCTGAAATTCAACAACTGATGACGAAATACCCCGACGCGCGTTCGGCGATCATGCCCGCGCTGCATCTCGCGCAGCGCGAGGTGGGTTGGCTGCCCGATGACGTCATTCAAGAGATCGGCGATTTGCTGGGACTGTCGAAGACCGAAGTGAATGGCGTCGCGACCTTCTACACGATGTACGCGCGCGACCAGCCCGGGCGGCACACGATCATGTTCTGCGCCGATCTGCCGTGCGCGTTGCGCGGCGCAGACGAAATGCTGGAGCACCTCGAACATAAACTGGGTTGCCGGGCGAGCCAGACATCGCCCGACGGCAAGATCACGTTGCAGGAAGCCGAGTGTTTGGGCGGCTGCAACCACGCGCCGGTGATGCTGATTGACGGCGCGGAACACGCGCAGGACTTGACGAGCGAGAAGATAGACGAAATCATTGAACGGTTGCGGAACACATGAAACGGAACACGCAACACGAAATCCGTTGTGCGTGCTGCGTGTTGCGTGAATCATTGAGGTTTGTGTGTCTCTCGATCCCCTGGTCATAACGATTATCGAAGCGCTCGTCAAAAGCATCGTCGTCATCGTCGGGCTGCTGACGGCGTTCGCGTACCTGACGCTCGTCGAGCGTTACGTCGTCGCGAAGATCCAGTCGCGCATCGGACCGAACCGCGTGGGCGCGATCGGACCCATCGCCGTATTGCAGCCGATTGCCGACGCGCTCAAAATGATTTTCAAAGAGGATATTTGGCCCGCCCAAGCGGACCAAGTCGCTTACACGATTGCTCCGGGGATTGCCGTTGGCACCGCGCTGGTGGCGTGGGCAGTGATCCCGCTCAACCCTTCGCTGACGATTGCCGGCTACAAGATTGATTTCTACATCGCGGACGTGAACGTCGCGTTGTTGTATTTGCTGGCGATCGGCTCGCTTGGAGTGTACGGCATCGTCCTGGGCGGCTGGAGCTCGAACAACAAGTACTCGCTCCTTGGCGCGCTGCGCTCGACCGCGCAGATGGTCAGTTACGAAATCTCCCTGGGACTGGGCTTGGTCGGCGTGCTGATGATCAGCGGATCGTTGAGTCTCGTGGACATTGTGCAGAAACAAGCCACCGTCTGGAACGTGGTGTGGCAACCCCTTGGTCTGATCGTCTATTTTATCGCGGCGACCGCTGAGATCAATCGTCTTCCCTTCGATCTGCCCGAGGCGGAAACAGAACTGGTCGCGGGCTTTGCAACCGAATACTCATCGCTCAAGTGGGCGCTGTTCTACATGGCGGAATACATCAACATGATCACCATCAGCGTGATCGCGTCAACGCTGTTCCTCGGCGGCTATCAAGGTCCGTTTGGAATTCTGCCGGGATTCCATTGGCTGTTCCTCAAGATCGCGTTTTTCATTTTCGTGCTCATGTGGATTCGCTACACCTTTCCGCGCTTTCGCTACGATCAGTTGATGCGCTTTGGCTGGAAAGTGCTGTTGCCGCTCGCGCTCGCGAATATCTTTGTCACGGCGATTGTGATGGTGGTGCTGGGCAGGTAGGATACGAAAGGCGACGATGCTAAAAGAACTCGAACTGATTGTAAACCACTTGAACGAGACGCACGCGATATTGGCGCGCGCGCTCGACGCGCTGACCGAAGAACAAGCCGCGCGGACGATGGTTATGCCCGAGTGGTCGGTCAAGGACATCGGCGCGCATCTCGCGGGCGCGGAACGCGGCATGTTACGCATGGCGCAGCGGATGGCAAATGGGGAAAACCCGCGCTTGCCCAAAGACTATAGCAACGACGAGTACAACCGCCGCCAGGTCGCCAAGCGCAAGGAGCAGTCGCTCGCGCAGATTCGCGCCGAACTGGACGCTTCGCGCGCCGAGTTACTGGCGTTCATGGAATCTCTCACCGCCGATAAACTCGCGCTGCCGGGCGAGCATCCGGTGCTTGGCGATACCACTGTCAAGGATGTTCTCGATGTGATCGCCACGCACGAAGCATTGCACGGCGGCGAGATCGCCGAGAGAATCCGCGAACTGGAAAAGTAAATGGATCTCATCGTCTTTTATCTCTTTGCTACTTTGGCGGTCATCGCCGCGCTGGGTGTGGTCGCGCTGCGAAATCCGGTTCATGCCGCGCTGTGCCTCGCCGTCGTGTTCATTTCACTCGCGGCATTGTACGTCTTGCTCAGCGCGCCGTTCGTCGCCGCCGCGCAAGTGATGATTTACGCCGGCGCGATCCTGATCTTGTTCGTGTTCGTGATTATGCTGCTCAGCCCGGGCGTTGACCAAGGCGCGGGCGCGCTCAAATGGCAGCGACCGCTTGCCGCGGTCTTTGGTCTCGCGCTCGCCGTCGAACTGATCCTGGTATTGGCAAGCGCAGTGTTGCCCGCCGCGCGCGGACAGTACACGCCGGAACGACTCGCGCAAATCGGCGACGTGCAGGCGATCGGCGCATTGTTGTTCACCGATTTTCTGTTGCCATTCGAAATCACGTCGCTCTTGCTGCTCGTCGCGATGGTCGGCGTGATTGTGTTGGCAAAAAAACGTGTTAGAAGTTAAGTTGGAGGTTAGAAGTTGGAAGTCTGATCCCCAGCATCCAACATCTAACCTCCAATTTCCGACCTCCAATCTCCAAACCATGACTGTCAATCACTTTGTCATCCTAAGCGCGCTCCTTTTCGGCATCGGCGCGCTGGGCGTGCTCGTGCGCCGCAATCCGCTTATCATGTTCATGGGCATCGAGTTGATGTTGAACGCGGTGAACCTGGCGTTCGTCGCGTTCTCGCGTTTCTTGCAGAGTCTCGACGGTCAGGTGTTTGTGTTTCTGGTACTGACCGTCGCCGCCGCCGAAGTCGCGGTTGGGCTGGCGATCATCGTCGCGCTTTTCCGCACGCGCGCGACGGTGGATGTGGATGAAGTGAGTGGACTAAAGGGGTGACTTTCTCCCGTCAATAGATGTTGGATCAAGGAATAGAAATCTTGATTGGCTATCTCTGGCTCGTCCCCGCGCTGCCACTCGCGGGCGCAATAATCAACGCAATTTTCAGCCGCAAGATGCCGCGCTGGCTCGTTAGCGTGATCGGCGTCGGCTCGGTCGGGCTGTCGTTCATCGTCGCGCTGCTCGCGTTCTTTGCGATGCTGACATTGCCCGAACACGACCGCGTCATCAATGTGTCCCTGTATACTTGGATACCTGTATCCAACTTTACGATTGATGTCGCCTTCCTCCTCGATCCGCTCTCCGCGCTGATGCTCCTCGTCGTCACCGGCGTCGGTTTCCTCATTCACGTCTATTCCATTGGCTATATGGAACACGACGACGGGTACGGACGATTCTTTACGTACCTCAACCTCTTTGTCTTTTCGATGCTCATCCTCGTCCTCGGCAACAATTA
>DHFK01000229.1:64778-65609 GCA_002400365.1 Anaerolineales bacterium UBA4826
TCGGCGCAACTGCCGCTCTACGTCTGGCTGCCCGACGCGATGGAGGGTCCCACGCCGGTCAGCGCGCTCATCCACGCGGCGACGATGGTCACCGCCGGCGTCTATATGGTCGCGCGGTCGCACGTGTTGTTCGCGCTCGCGCCCTTTGCGTCCGAAGTGGTCGCGTGGATCGGCGCGCTCACTGCGATCTTTGCGGCGACGATGGCGCTCGTGCAGATGGACTTGAAGCGCGTGCTGGCGTACTCGACGATCTCGCAACTGGGCTATATGTTCGTCGGCGTGGGCGTCGCCGCATACGGCGCGGGTATCTTCCACCTGATGACGCACGCCTTCTTCAAGGCGCTGCTCTTTCTCGCGGCGGGCAGTGTGATGCACGCGATGAATGGCGTGATTGACATGCGGCAACTCGGCGGCTTGCGCGGCAAGATGCGCTGGACGTACGTTACGTTCTTCGCCGCTGCGCTCGCCATATCCGGTTTCCCGCTCTTCTCCGGTTTCTTCAGCAAGGACGAGATTCTCGCCGCGGCGTTCGAGTCGGGGCACACTGCGATTTGGATTATCGGATTGATTACGGCTGGGCTGACCGCGTTCTACGTTTTTCGCGCGTTCTTTCTCACGTTCCATGGTTCTCCGAGGTGGGAAGCAGCAGGCAGCAAGCAGCAGGCAGCAGGCAGCTACGATCACGCATCACGTATCACGCATCACGCAACAGATACTCATTACGTGCCTCATCCACACGAGTCTCCTGCCGTGATGACTGTCCCGCTCGCGATTCTCGCGGTCTTTTCGGTGATCGCCGGCTTTGTCGGCATGCCGCGCGTGATGGGACCG
>DHFK01000193.1 GCA_002400365.1 Anaerolineales bacterium UBA4826
GAATCGGACCTGACCACTCTGCTGGAGATCATGCGCTTTGCGACTCCGGCGAATCTTACCGGACTGCCTGCTATTTCGTTCCCAGCCGGGTACGACGGGCAGGGGCTGCCCATTGGATTGCAAGCCATCGGACGAGCGTGGCGGGAAGATGTCTTGCTGCACCTGGCGCGCGCGGCGGAGCACGCCGTGGAACGCAAAGAGCCGCAGGTGCATTATCGGCTGTTGCCGCAAAGGATGAAGGATGAAAGATGAAGGATGAAGGATGACAATCTTAACCAAGCAGTTTCATCTTTCATCTTTTGCGAAGGAGTGCGATGGCTCTATCACAAGCGAACCTCGAATTGCTGCAAGCGTTCGAGCGCGGGCTTGACCCGCAGCACCCAGAGCGCAGTCAGATGCCGGCGCGCGTCCTGGGCTATGGCGAGATCAGCACTGTCTTTGCGATTGACGCCGAGGGCTTGCGCGGCTTGGCGTTCAAGCGGCTCCCACTTTTCTACAATTCAGCCGAAGTCGAAAAGTATCAAGCCGTCTACGCCGAATACAATCGCTTGTTGGAAACAGAAATCGGGATTCGTCTCCCGGCGCACGACTATGCCGTGTTCGCCAATGCCGCTGGTCGCCCAATCTTCTACATCATTCAGAAACAACTATCCCCTGACGCCATCGGCAATCGCGCCATCCATCGTCTGTCGCGCGAGATGGTGTTGGTTCTGGTCAAACGGACGCTGCAAGAATTGCGCAAGGTATGGGAATTCAACCGACGCCAGAATCGCGTGCAGGTGGCGATTGACGGACAGATTTCCAACTGGGTGATTGACGGATTCAACTCTGCGAACCCGCGCGTGGAGGACGCCGCGCTCATGTACGTGGACACCAGCACGCCGCTCTGGCGCGTGAACGGCGTCGAGCAACTCGACACCGAGTTGTTCTTGCGGAGCGCGCCATCGTTCCTGGTATGGATCCTGCGCCTGTTGTTCTTGAAGGACGTGGTGAATCGCTATTACGATTTTCACCGGGTCGCCGTTGATCTGGCCGCGAATTTCCACAAAGAACAGCGTTCTGATTTGATCCCCGACGTAGTCAAGGTGGTCAACGATTTCTTTACCGGCGAAGCGATGACATTGGGAATCCAACCAATCACCCAGAAAGAGGTGAACGATTACTACCAAGAGGACGCGTTCATCTGGTCGCTCTATCTTTCGATGCGAAAGGTGGATCGGTTCTTGCGGACGCAAGTCTTGCGCGGACAGTATCCGTACATCTTGCCGGAGAAGATCAAGCGCTAGCAGTCTGTCNNCGGTTTTCTGATGCGCCTCTCCGACAGACCGCTAGCACGCGCACTAGTTGCGCTTTTGGATTCGAGCGTTTACGCGGTTTTTTCCGTGAATGCACCCGCTGAAGCGTCGAATCAAGTCTCGCACAAAACCGCAGTTTGTGACCGTGTGCAGTATAGAAAAGGAGTAATCGAATGCGTCTCGGCATCATGGCAATGCAAGTTGGCTCGTTGATCCCGTCCGGCATAACGCCGCAGAGCGCGCTGGCGCACATCGCCGGTTTCGATCATGCGAATCTCGCGCGCCAACTCGCGTCCGCCGGCTTTAATCCGATCGAACTCGGCGGCGATCTGGTGATGTTCATGCCGCACACGTACGCGCCGCCGGCGATTGAAAAACTTGCCGCACTCAAGCAGGAAATCGGTGTCACGTACACCGTGCACCTGCCGCTCTGGTCGGTCGAGCCGTCCACCCCGCTGACGCCGGTGCGACAAGGTTCGGTGCGCGCCGTGATTGACTTGATTCGCGCGACGCAGCCGCTCTCGCCGGAAGTGTACGTGCTGCACGCATACGGCGCGCTCGCGGCGGAATTCTATCGAATGAATCTGCCGGAGAGGGCGCGCGCGCTGATCCTGCAACTCTTTCAGAACAACGCGCGCGAGAGCGTCAAGACGATTCTCGGCGAGACCGGCATCCCCAGCCGCCAACTCGCGGTCGAGACCATCGAGTTTCCGCTGGAGATGATGCTCGCGCTCGCCAACGAACTCGACACGTCCATCTGCTTCGATACCGGACACGTGCTTGCCGGCTTTGCCGGTCCTGTAGATTTCTGGGACGCGCTGGAGCGCTGTCTGCCGCGCCTCGCGCAAGTGCATTTGCACGATTGCCCGGCGTACGCGCGCACCGGACAACTCGGCTATGGCAAAGATCACCAACCGCTCGGCAAAGGCGATCTCGACGTGGCGCGCTTGCTCGGACGATTGACACAAGCCGGCTTTGCGGGCCCGCTTGTGTTTGAACTGACGGTGCCAGAGGCGGTGGCTTCGCTGCCGGTGGTACAGTCTGTCATGGGACGCGGATGAGCGCGGACTGCAGAAACCGTTTTCTGCGCTTGTCCGATTCATTTCACACTTGATTAGCCAGAAAACGGGTTTCTGAACCGCTCTCTCCGACAGGCGGCTAGCGCGGATGGAAAGACAAGACCCGATTGCTTTGCCTCTCAATCTGTGATAAGATAGCGGCGTGCTAGAAAGAGGCGATGAGCCATGTCCAGTATTGCTCCCGAATTGAAATCGAAATTGCAGCGCGATCCAGGCGCGGTCGTCAACCTGATCGTCCGCTTGAAGGACGCGCCGGCCGCGCACGTTGACGACGTCAAGGCGCGCGGCATCACCGTGCAGCGCACCTATTCGTTGATTTCGGCGATGGCTGTTCAGGGGACAGCGTCCGCAACCCTCGCATTGGCTGACGAGCCGTGGGTGCTGTCCATCGAGGAAGACAAAACCGTTCACACAATGTAACCGTACTTGGGCAATGTCACATACGCCACAGAGGACACAGGGAACACAGAGAAAACCCCGTTTTTGTCTCTGTGTCCTCTGTGACAGAAAAGGATGTGAGATTGCCAAGGTACTCAAGGAGGAGACTGATGCCCGATCCATCCAAGATCCATCCGAATCTCGTCGCGCAGATGCGCCCGCAAGTCCGCGCGGCTGCGGCGGCGGTCGAGCCGCTGCGCGTGATCGTGCAGTACCGCGCCGGGATACTGATGGCGGCGGAAGCGATCGCGGGAGTGCTGGCGACGCATCGCACGTATCGGTTGATGACCGCGAGCGCGCACAGCGTCACACCCGATGCGGTCAACGCGCTGAGCGAACGCGATGAGGTCGCCATGATTTGGTACGACGAGCCGGTGCACACGATGCTCGACGTATCGGTACCGTTGATTGACGCGCCGTCGGTTTGGCAAGCCGGCGTTACCGGCAAGGGCATCAAGGTCGGGATCGTTGACACCGGCATTGACCCGAATCATCCCGACTTTGTCAATCGCATCGCACAGATGAAGGATTTTACCGGCGAAGGTCCGAACGACAATAACGGACACGGCACGCACGTCGCCGGCATTGTCGGCGGCGCAGGCGCGGCGAGCAATGGACAGTACAAGGGCGTCGCGCCCGAGTGCGTGTACTATGCCGCCAAAGTCCTGCGCGGCAATGGCTCGGGCAGCACGAGCGACGTGATGGCGGGAATCGAATGGGCGGTGCAGCAAGGCGCCCAGGTAATCAACATGTCGCTCGGCAGCGACGGCGCATGCGATGGCACGGATGCCTTGTCGGTGCTGTGCGATACGGCGGTTAGCCGCGGCATCGTGCTTTGCGTCGCGGCGGGCAACGCGGGTCCGGGCGCGTCAACCGTCGGCTCGCCGGGATGCGCGAAAAGCGTGATCACGATCGGCGCGACGACCAAGAGCGATCAGGTGGCGAATTTCTCCTCACGGGGTCCCACAAGCGATGGCCGCGTCAAGCCAGACGTGTGCTTTCCCGGCGCAAGCATCGTCGCGTGTCGCGCGGCGGGCACGGCGATGGGCACGCCGGTCAATGATTTCTATACGAGCGCGTCCGGCACTTCGATGGCGACGCCGCACGCGGCAGGCGCGTGCGCGCTCTTGCTGCAGGCGAAACCCGGCTTGTCCCCGCAGCAGATCAAAGATTTGCTGATGCAGACGGCGAAAGATTTGGCGCTCGACGCGAACACGCAAGGCACTGGTCGCGCTCAAGTCTTCAAAGCGTACCAGAGCGCGCTGGGACTGACACCGCCGCCTCCGCCGCCTCCACCGCCCCCGCCACCTCCACCGCCGGGCAATGGATGTTTCGCGGCGATCAAGAGTCTGCTGGGTGGGCGATAACTGGTGATTGCACACATCTCTGTGGCGCAGGCGGCTCGCCGGCGGGCTGGCCGCCCGCGTTCCGTTTGACAAACGAGCGGCAATAAAATAAAATACGGATGAAACGATTCAATAGTCCCCAACTCAAAGGAGAGCAAGATGGCTAGCGTCACCTATGACCACGTAACGAAAAAGTTCGGCGATGTGACGGCAGTCAACGACCTGAGTCTCGACATCAAGGACAAAGAGTTCCTGGTGCTGGTGGGTCCCTCAGGTTGCGGCAAGACGACGGCGCTGCGCCTGCTGGCAGGTCTCGAAGAAATCACTTCGGGCGACATTCGCATTGGCGACCGCGTGGTCAACGATGTTGCGCCCAAAGACCGCGACATCGCGATGGTGTTCCAGTCTTACGCGCTCTATCCGCACATGAGCGTGTACGACAACATGGCGTTCGGTTTGCGTTTGCGCAAGACGCCCAAAGCCGCGATTGATAAACGCGTCAAAGAAGCCGCGGACATTCTCGGCATCGGCGATCTGTTGAGCCGCAAGCCCAAGCAACTTTCCGGCGGTCAGCGCCAGCGCGTCGCGCTCGGGCGCGCGATCGTGCGCGAGCCCAAAGTCTTTTTGATGGACGAGCCGCTCTCCAACCTCGACGCGAAACTGCGCGTGCAGACGCGCGCCGAAATCTCCAAACTGCACCAGCGTCTCGAGACGACCTTCATCTACGTCACGCACGATCAGACGGAAGCGATGACGATGGGCACGCGTATCGCGGTGATGAAGAACGGCTTGCTCCAACAGTTGGACACGCCGCAAAAACTGTACGATTTCCCCGCCAACGTCTTCGTCGCCGGCTTTATCGGCAGTCCCGCTATGAACTTTTTCGATGTCCGCGTCGCCGGCACGCGCGAGGACTTGCGACTCGATGCCGGCAGTTTCCAAATCCCCGCGCCGCCGGATCGCCGCGAGCGAGTCGCCGGGTATCTCGGTCGGAATGTCGTCTTGGGCATTCGCCCCGAGGACATTCACGACCGCAATTACGTTCCCGGCGCGCTGGACGGTGCGGTGATTGCCGCGCAGGTGGACGTGATGGAGCCGATGGGCAGCGAAATTTACCTGTACCTGTTGAGCGACAAACACTCGTTCATCGCGCGCGTCGATCCGCGCAGCCAGGGCCGCCCCGGCAAGGCGATTGACGTGATGGTGAATCTCGATCACGTCCATCTCTTCGACAAGGAAACAGAACAGGCGCTTCGCTGAGTCATTTTGTGATGCTATGAAAACAGGTACACGGGCGGATGCCGGTGTACCTGTTTCGTTTGTAGGCCAAGTTTGTAAACCTGTCCTGCGGTTCAGGAGCAATAATGGAAATTCGCCTAGCCACCTTAGCCGACCTCAATGCCTGTCTCAAGTTGGACGATTCGTTCGAAACAGAATACGTCTGGCAAATGGAAGAGCGCAATGGCGCAGCCAACATCGCGATCAATTTTCGATTGACGCGCCTGCCGCGCCCGATGAAGGTCAGCAACACCGTTTCGCGCGACGAACTCATCCATGACTATCAGCACGCGGCAAATCTCTTTGTGGCGGACGATGGCGGAGGCGTGCGCGGCTTTATTGACGTGATGGCGAGCGATTGGAACCAAGCCGCGTGCATCAACAACTTTGTCGTCGCGCCGGCGCACCGCCGCCAAGGCGTCGGCGGGCAATTGATGCGCGCCGCGCTCGACTGGGCGCGGCAGAAAAAGTTGCGCGTGGCATTGCTGGATACCTCTACCAAAGATTACCCGGCGATTTGTTTTTACCAAAAGTACGGTTTTACCTTTTGCGGTTTCAGCGATCAGATGTATCCCAATCGCGATATTGCGATGCTGTTCGCCTTGAATTTGCGGTGAGCCAACTGGTCGTGCGAAGAATGTGAACGGGCGAGGTCTCTGGCGGGAGACCTCGCCCGTTTCAGTTTAGCGTCCGCGCTATGTGACAGCGAACAAGAGTTTGTTCTCGCTCCACTCGCCGTCGCGGTAAACTTCGATCTGGATTGTGTCGCCGGCTTTGTAGGTTGACGGAATCGTGATCTGGATCTGAAGATCAGACCATGCCATCAGTCCGTCCGCCTGCGAACGAACCGTGCGGCCATTGAGCGCGACGAAACTCTCTCCCTGTTGGTCGCCAAAGTTCTCGCCGGTTAGCGTGACCGCGGCGCCGGCTGGCCCCTGCGCCGGCAGCAGTTTGTCCAGTTTAGGCTTCTTGGCGATCTCGCGCGTGACCAGTTTGTTGCCGAAATACGCGCCCTGGGACGCGCCCATCAGGACAAGCAGCCCGCCGTCAATATCCGGCAGCGCGACGGACAGTTGGTTGCCCGGCGACAGAGCAGCGAGAAAAGGTCCGAGCGAGAGCAGGTAAACGGCAGCCCCGATCAGACTCCAGACGATCATTTGGGTCTTGACGAGATCGCCTTCTCCCTCGGGATTGGTCACGAGACCGCCGCTTTGCTGCCCGATGAGACCGCGCGACTTGTAGGAAATAGCCACGCCTTTGGAACCGGTAGCGGTGGTTGCGCTCAATCCCATCAGGATCAGGAGATTGAGGGGAATACCCGGCAGCGCGGGGAGCGCGCCGGCTGACTGGGCGTTGAGCAAGCGCGCGCCAAAGACGGTGACGTAGGCGAACAGCGTCACCCAGGTCCACAAAAGGGCTTGGAACTTGGAAGCGCTCAGTTTCTTTGGTCCGGTCGGGTTATCCGTAAAAGCCAGAGCCCAGGGCTCGACTCTTCCCGTAACCACCCCGCTGAAAATCCAGAACACCGCGAGGGCTCCCAACCCAAACAAATACGCAGTCTGCATTTTGGGTCTCCTTTCGTCGAGTGAGGACAGATCTTTGATTTGTCCTACAACAGCGGCTTGATCGTCCGCAACGTTTCTTTGGCCGCGCGCCAGTCCGGCTTGGGAAGGATTTCCGCGCTGAGCCAACCGTCGTATTGGATCTCGCGCAGCGCTGCGATCACGCGCGCGAAATCGGTGTGCCCTGCGCCGGGATACCAGCGGTTCGAATCGGCGATATGGACGTGGAACAGGCGCGCGCCGCACGCGCGCAGACTCCGCTCGAGGCTCGGTTCTTCGATGTTGGCGTGAAACGTGTCGAACAAGATGCCGACGTTGTCCGCGCCAATCTCGTCCATCAGCGCGAGCGCGTCCGCCGTGGTGTTGATCAGATCCGTCTCGTAGCGATTGATCGGCTCGATGGCGAGGCGCACGCCGTTTTCTTTTGCCGCGCGCGCGACGGTTTTCATCGCGTCGAGCAGCCACGCGTGCGCTTGCGCGCGCGCGACATTGGGTTGGACCTTGCCGCGCACTAAACCGAGGATGACGATGGCGTTGAACGCGCGCGCGAGGGCAATGTGCGTCTGGATGCGCGCTAGCGCACGCTCGCGTACCGCCGCGTCGGGGTCGGTGAACGACAGATGCTCTTCGACGTACGCTTGCCCGGTGCCAAGCGCGGGCACGCGCAAGTGATGCTTGTCGAGCATGCGTCGGAGCGCGGACACGTCAAGCGACTTGGGCTCGCGCACGGCGAGTTCGACGCCATCGTAACCCAGCGCGGCAAGGCGCGCCACGTTCGCCAAGTCCGCGTCGAACGCGGCGGCTTGGAAACGCGTGGGTTGGGTGGAGAGGACGAAGGAGAGGTTCATCATGTGACGTGTGGCGCGTGACGTGTGGCGGAAGTTTCCTCGACACCCGCCATTCGTCACTCGTCACGATACCAGCGTATCTTGCCCAATCCGCGGCAGCGCGTACACCGGTCGCCAGCCGGGACTCATCGGCTCGCGGAGGAACGGTTCCATTTCTTCCTTCGTGCGCAGTGTAACCTCTTCAACCGGCGGCAATTTGCCGGACGGGAACGCTTGCAGGATTTCGTCGTTGACCAACGTGAGGTAGCGCAAGATCGCGGCGAGCGGGCGCATCGCTTTGCGCGCGTCGCCGCGCGTCGCTTTGCCGACGATGCCTTCGGGCGTGCCGGCGATTTCGATTGGGAAATGTCCCTCGCCCTCCGACCAGCGGTGCGGTCGCCCGAACGGATCAACCGATTTGTCGAAATGACCGTCGGGCAAATAGCCGCGCGGCTCGGTATCCACCGCCCTTGACATGTCCACCATGTTGGGGAAGAGATAGAGCGAGAGCGAGGTTTCCGATTCGTCGGCGTGGACAAAGTTCGTGTCCCAGTCGCCGCCCCGTTCTTTCGTGCGAAACATTTCGCGCACGCCGCGATGCCAGTCCAACACGCGAAAGATGCCGGGGAGTTGAAAACGCTTTTGGAATTCCTGGATCGCCGATTCGAGCACCCAGAGTTGACCGTGATTGTTGACGATGATCTGCTTGCGGAAGCCATCGTTCCACAAGCCAAGCATCACGTCAATCATCAGTTCGCGCACGACGGTCTCGCGGACGATGACAGTGCCGGGCATGCCGAGATGATGGTACGGATGCGCGCCGTAGTTCAGCGGCGGCAGCGCGAGGTTGACGTGCCCATCGCGATTCTTTTCGGTATAGCGGCGCACGCCTTCGCAGATCATGCTGACGAAGAGTGTGTCGTCCGCGCTGGGCAAATGCGCGCCGTGCAGTTCCGTGCAGCCGACCGGGATGAAGACGATGTCGTTCTTGCGGCGATTCTCGACGACTTTGTGATGCGGCGTCGTCTGGATGTACGCGCCTGGTTTCGCCCACTCGCAGCCCGCCGCCGGGAAGCCATACTCGGCGAGGACCGCTTTCAACTGCGCTTCGTTCATCTCCCAGATTTCTTTTTTCATCCGACCCACGGCGGTATCTTCGAACCACAGATCGGGCTGATCGGTGGCAAGTAAACCTTTGGGAGCGGGGGCTGTGGTTGACATGGTTGTGTTCTCCTTGAGAGGATTTTCGATTTCTGATTTTCGATTTTCGATTGGATGAAATCAGCAATCGAAAATCGAAAATCGAAAATTGGTCATGACAACAAAATACGTTTGGTCTTGTCGCGCGCTTCTCTCGCAACGGCGAGCGGCTCGCGCTGCCAGTACTCCGGGCGGAAGATTTCGACGGAGACGACGTCGTCAAAGCCGATGCCGCGCACCGCGCCGACAATATCCTTCAGCGGAATCACGCCGTCGCCGGGGAAGAGGCGATTGGCGTCGGTAATTTTTTCCTTCGGCATCGGTTCGACGTCGTTGATGTGCAAGACCGCGAGTTTCTTTGCGTCAATTGTCTTGATGGAATCGAGCGTCGAGTTGCCGGCGTAGAAATGACACGTGTCAATCACCATGCCGACGGTCGGCAGATTGATCGTCTGGACGATTTCCCACGCCTGCGCGACAGTCTGCACCGCGCACCACGGAAAGCCGAGAAACTCGAACGCGAGGTTGACGCCGAGCGGCGCGGCAATCTCGTTCATCGCGCGCAGCGCTGCAAGCGTGTCGTCGCGGATATGCGCCCACGTTGCGCCGACGGGCGGGTGCCCTGGCACTGCGATGATCCACGGGCACGCGAGCGCGCGGCACCATTCGCTGAGTTGCCGGGTACGCGCAAGCACCTTATCTCGTTCCGCCGCGACATTGATCCTTTCGATGGAATTGACCGCGTGCGTTTTCAGTTTTGCCGCGTCAATCAGTTTGCGCGCGTCGGCGAGCGCGTGATGCTCCAGAAACCTGTCCAACTTGGTCGCCGTGATTTCGAGTGCGTCGAATCCTGCCTCGCCGGCAATGCGAATGTCCGTTTCCAGATTACTGGTCATCGTGGTTGCGCCGTTGAAACCGAGTTGCATGATATGCCTCAGAGATTAGTATGTGTAACTACTTTGGCAATGTCACATTTCTTCTCTGCCACAGAGGACACAGGGAACACAGAGAGGAAAAATTAGATCTTCCCTGTGTTCTCTGTGCTCTCTGTGGCTAATCTGACATTGCCGAGCTACGATTAGTATGTGTAACTACTGCCGCCGATAAACTCGCGCAAGACCGAGTCGCGCGGCACCGGCGCATCATCCTCGACCGGCGTGACCGCCTGCAACATCGCGTGCACGCGTTTCGCCCGGGTGTAGGCATCCTCGCGCAAAGGATCATTGTGGTACAGCGTCTCCCATTGAGCAAACTGATCGAGCAGACGCGGGCGGTAGAGCGGCAATTCAAAGGGCATGCCGGTATTGACAATGTAATCGGTCTCGTGGATGTGCGGAATGATGTTCCTCATTTCGCTGTTGCGGACGTAATGCCAGTGTTCCAGCGTCCGGCGCGGGTCGTACGCGCGATGGACGGCGTCGCGCAGCATCCGGCGAATCAAGCGCAAATCGGTCCAGCGCACGTATTCGCCGTCCGGTTTTTTCATCTGCAGCAAGGGCTCGAGGTAGAGTTTGAATTTCTGTTCGTCAGGCACGTCTTTGGTCATGTCGGGGAACAGTCCGTGCAAACTGTCAATCAAGATGAGATCGTGCGGTCCCAGTTTCATTGGCGTGCGATCGTCGTAGCGGCGCCCGGCCTTCATATCGTAGAACGGAAGGCGGACCTCTTCGCCGGCGATCAGTCGCGCCAGGTGCTGGTTGATCAGCGCGAGATCGAGTGCTTGCGGGGTTTCGAAATCGTAATCGCCGAATTCGTCTTTGGGATGCAGTTCCAGATCGAAGAAATAGTTGTCCACGCTAAGCGCCACCATGTTGAATCCCATCTGCTTGAGCCGCAGACCGACTTTGATCGTGGTGGTCGTTTTGCCCGACGAAGAAGGACCCGTGATAATCACGATCTTGAGATCCTTGCGCCGCGCTAGAATCATCTCCGCGGCGTTTTCGACATCCTCGTTGTAAGCCGCTTCCGCCTCGCGCACGATCTCCGGGAACTCGCCGCGCGCGATGCGTTCGTTCAGCCCGGCGACAGTGTGGACGCCGTGCGCCGCCGCCCAATCGAGCGCGCGCCAGATTTTTGCCCAGGGGATATTTTCCGATGGCCGCGAAACCCGGCTCGCGCGCTCCCGGCGCAAGCGCGCGCGCTCTTCCCGATAAAGAATGTACGCCTTGGCGACCTTGGCGTGTCCGTTCTCGATCAACACCTTCTCGACCACGTCCTGAATTTCCTCGATGGTCGGGATGTGGTCGGGCGGCGTCTTGGCTTCCAGCATCTGGACAACCTGCTGAGCCAATCCTTCGGCGATCGAGCGATCCCTACCGCCCACTTCGACCGCCGCGCGGTAGATCGCATTCGTGATCCGTTCTGGATTGAATGGCACGATCGCGCCACTGCGTTTGACTACGCTTTTGATACTAGGCATCTTCATCCACCTGAGTCGAACTGCTAGTCCGCCACACAAGTTCTGATGGGTAGCAAGGCAGCCGCGCTGCCGCTAACGCCCAGCGCGGCTGGGCTTCCACTCCTCGAAATTTCTGTGGTCAACTACTACGCGCACAATTCCGTCAGAATATCACGCGCCATTTTGACCCCCAACATCAGATTCTCCACAGAAATGCGCTCGTCAATCCCGTGCGGGCGACTCATATCCTGGCGTTCGAGGATCATGGGACCGAACCCGTAGGCGGCATAGCCGCGTGATCGAAAGTAACGCCCATCCGTTCCGCCGGGTACCAACAAGGGGAAGACCTCTGCGCCTGGAGCATGGCGGCGCACGGCGTTCGTGACGGCTTTGTAAAACGGAGTATCCAATGGCGCGATTCCAGAGGGAGGCGAACTCTCGATGGTCTCGACCTTGACGCGCTTATCGGCGATGCGCGCCCGCAGCCAGCGATGGAACTCTTCCGCAGCGGTGTCTGGCAACAGCCGGCAATCTATCTCCGCCTCTGTCCGCTCTGGAATGACGTTGACTTTGTAACCGCCTTTGAGGACGTTCAGACTGATCGTGTCACGCAACAAGGCGTTGGTGAGTTTGTCGGCGGCGAGCCGTTGGGCGGCTAGGCGCAGCATCAGTGGGCTCGAGAGATTCCGCAACAGAATCGAGGTGGGGAATTTTTGCGTTCCGCCGATGGACTGGAACATCTCAGCCGCAGTCGCATTGACGCGGAGCGGGCGCGGGGAATCGAGGATGCGTTGCAGCGCACGCAGCAAGGTGACGTTGGCGTTGTTGTTGTGAGGCAAAGAGCCGTGCCCCGGCTCGCCCGTCGCGACGAGTCGCAGATGTTGGATTTGCTTTTCCGCGACAGCGACGCCGAACATCACCTGCGGTCCGAAGATGCCTTTGAAGCCGCCGCTTCCTTCGTCCCACACCCATTCCGGGTCGAGGGCGGTGAGGTGGTTTTCCACCAGCCATCGCATCCCCTGACTTCCGCCGGTCTCTTCGTCCGGCACCGCCGAGAAGATGATCGGGCGGCGGAAATGGACGCGCTCCTTGAGCAATGACTCGAGCGCCACGAGAAACACGACGCCGAGGTTCTTGATGTCCAGCGTGCCGCGTCCCCACACAAAACCATCGGCGACCGCGCCGCTAAAAGGAGGATGCGTCCATTGCGTCGGATCCGCCGCCACAACGTCCAAGTGGTGATTGATGAACAGCGGCTTGAGCGCCGCGTTGCCGGGAATACGCGCGAGCACTAGTCCGCGACCCGGCGCCGGCTCGTAGATCGTTACATCGTTCGTGATGCCGCGACGGAGGAGTTGATCTCGCAGCCATTCTGCGGCGGGCATCTCCTTGCCGGGCGGGTTCGTGGTATCGAATTGCACATAGCGACTCAGCGTCGCCACGGCGTCCGCGCGGATCGTTTGCTCATCCATGCGCTCCTCCGTAAGAACCGTTACAGGTTTCAGAGTTTCAGGTTCACGGTTATTTTACCACAGAACCTGAAACTTGAAACCTGCAACTTACCCGTACTATTGAACCCTGAAACTAGGGTTTGACGGTAATCTTGCCGTGCGAGCGCTCGCCGGACGCGGCAATCGCTTCAACCGTCTTGGCGAGGTCGTAGCGCGCGGTGATCATCTGCGTCATGTCAAGTCGCCCCGATGCCATCATGCGGATCACGCTGGGGAAGATCGCATCGCCGCTGTGACCCTGCGACCCAAAGACCTGACCGCGGCGCACTTGCAGCGTTTCGAGATACATTGGCACGCGCGCCGCCGCGCGACCGACCTGGACGATCTTGCCGCTGATCGCTAGTGCCTTTTCCATTTCGGGAATTGTTTTCTCCGGCGCGCCCGCGCCTTCAAACATGAAATCGAATCCCTCGCCCTTGCTGAGTCTCAACAGTTCTTGGTGCGGCGAAACCTCGCGCGGATCGCAGACGTAATCCGCGCCCAGTTTCTTCGCGAGTTCCCGGCGGTTTGGCGAAACCTCGAACGCGGCGATCAAGCCCGCGCCGGACGCGCGGAACAGTCCGATCGCAGCCAAGCCAATCGGTCCCGCGCCAAAGACCGCGCAGTACGCGCCCGGCGCGAAACCACCCGCGCGCGGAAAGATCGCGTTGTACGACACGCTCGTCGGTTCGACAACCGAGCCGGCTTCGAATGCCTTTTCTTTCGATCCGTACCGCTCGGCAATCGCGTCGAGTTTCCAGCAATACTTGGCGCCGATCGCGAGGTATTCTGCGAACGCGCCGGGAATCGTAAAGCCGATCTCTTCGAGATTCACACAGTGATTCGGATAGCCGTTGCGGCAGGGCGTGCAGTAACCGCACCAAATCATTTCTTCGGCGGTGACCATGTCGCCGACTTGCAAATCCTTCACGTTCTTGCCGACCTCGACGACCTCGCCGGAAAATTCATGTCCGGTCGTCGTCGGGAACCTGGTCAAGCCGGGATACAGGATATAGTCGTCTTTGTCGCGTTCGTAAAAGTGGATGTCTGAGCCGCACACGCCGCACGCCTTGACGCGCAGCAAGACATCATCCGGACCCGGCTGGGGATCAGGTACGG
>DHFK01000194.1 GCA_002400365.1 Anaerolineales bacterium UBA4826
TGGGGCAATTGTCAGTGGGTCAAGAAACCGGCAGGCGCATAACCTTGCGAAGGTTCGAACCATCGCTTGCAAATCCACTCGCAACCTTCGCAAGGTTGACCAGGAGTTTCCTATGTCAATAGACTGGTGTCCTTTTGCGATCAAACGTCCCATCATCGCCGATAACTTTACGACGGGACGCGGCGCGCATCAAGTCACTGCCGTCGTCTTACACATCGCTGCCGGTAGTTTGGCCGGCGTCTATGCGACGTTCAACCAACCGGGGCGTAAAGCATCGGCGCATTTTTGCGTCGGCAAGGATGGAACCATCGAGCAGTACGTGTCGGTGAACGATACGGCGTACGCCAATGGGCTGTCCTGGCAGAATAACCAGTGGCTGAATCCGCGCGGCAGGGTGGTTCAGCCGACCTGGCAAAACCTGATTCCGAAAACCAATCCCAACCTCTACACGGTCAGCGTCGAACACGAAGGGTTTCCCCAGGACGTGTGGACGACCGAGATGTACGACGCCAACAATCGGCTGCTCCTCTGGCTTGCCGATCAATTCAACCTGACCTACGCGCCGCGCCGCACCCTGATCGGTCATTGCGAGATTGATCCATTGGACAAAGCGAACTGTCCGGGTCCCAACGTGAACTATGATCGGATCGCGGAAGACATCGCCGCGCTGGCGGCAGCCCGGCAACTGACCTGGATGCCGATCAACACCGACGCCGCGCTGTACCAATTCGCGCAAGCGCACAACCTGGGTTATCCGCAAACCGACGAATTTGAATTCGCGGTCGCGGGCAAGACGTACGTCGGTCAGGTGTTCAACCTCGGCATCGTCTACGTGGAGAAAGGCAATTGGGATCAAGTTGCCTGGACGAAGAAACCGGTCGGAATGTAGAGACTGCGGGAGGAGATCAAAATGGAATTCGATGCGCGTCTGACGAATCTTGGGATCGGCGTCACCGCGACGCCGAACGCAGTCTGGAAGTGCGCCGCGGCCAAGTACCAGGACGAGACCCAAGCCGGCGGCAATCACCACATCTATTTCACCGTGCAGGACGCGCTGGGCAAACCTGCCGCCGGGGTCGCCTGCGTCGTGGACTGGGTCGGCAGAGAGCTGGGCGACCAGCCCACCCGCGTCGTCACCGATGCGAATGGACAGGCGAACGTGCCGCTCTATGCCAACCTGGACATCACGTTAAAGAATGGCCCCTACTTTGCGTTTGTCGAAGATCGCGGCAAGAGCGATGTGGTGACCGGAATGGGCTTGCCCGAAAAGCATCACGTCAACTTTCTGCTGACCTTTGGTCCGGTCGTCGCCGCGCCAGCGCAGCAGCCCGAAGAGGCAGCCATCGCCGCGGCGAAACAGCGCGTCTGGATGCCGATCAACAGCGACGGCGCACTCTACAAATTCGCGCAGGCGAAGAACCTGGGCTATCCCCAGACCGACGAATTTGAATTCACGTACAGCAACGTGGCGTACGTCGGTCAGGTGTACAATCTGGGGATCGTCTACGTCAAGCAAGGCGACTGGGGCAACTGTCAGTGGGTGAAAAAGCCGGGGCAGTAGAAACACAAACTCCGTTTTCCGCCGCAAGCGAGAAAACGGAGTTCTGCTTTAGCGTCGAAAAAATCCGCCGTGCAGCGCGCGCTCCTCGTCAACCGTTATGAACGTGCTCGCGTCCACGCTGTCAACGATGCGGCGCACCGCCAGCACATCGCGCCGCGCGACGACGGCATTGACCACGGTCATGCGTCCATCCTTCCCGCGCGCTTCGATCTCGGTCGCCGCGTAGCCGGCTTGGCGCAACGCCAGAGCGATCTCTCTGCCGCTGGAGGGCGAATACGCGCGCAACATCGCGTATCCCAGCGCCATCCGTTCTTCGGCGAACATTCCGACGACGACGCCTGCGCCAAAGCCGAGCGCATAGCCGACGACGGTGAATACGTTCAGCGGACCGCTCAATACTGCGCTCACCGCGAGGATGAACACGGCTGCCTGCGTCGCGCCGATCAGCCCCGCGAGCAATTTGCGCCCGCGCATCATAAAGAGCAGACGGATCGTGTCGAGCGACATATCCATCAAGCGCATGAAGAAGACGTAAAGCCCGGCGAGAATCGGTTCCATATCGAAGCGTCCTTTCGCCCGTCTTGTTCTACGGCGTCACCTGCGGCTTGATCGTGCGGCAGCCGATTGCCGCCATCCTCGCGCTCAACTCGTCGAACATTGCCTCGTCGCGGTATATGCCGACGATCGCGCCGCCCGAGCCAGCGAATTTCGCGCTCGCGCCGCACGCGCGCGCCGCCTCGACCATCCGAATCTGCCACGGCGGCAGGTTGTAGATGCTGCGCCGCGTGTCAAAGTTCTCGTCCATCAACTTTGCCAACCGCGCGTGATCGCGGCTGAGTAACGCCTCGCGCCCGCACGCGGCGAGTTCCGCAAAGCGCTTCATCGCGTTGACGACGCGTTCCTCGCCGCGATTATAGCGCCCGCGAATGTCGTTGTGGAAAACCTCCGTCGGCTCGCTAAGTGAGGTGGAGTACGCGATGTAGAGCGGCGGCAAGCGCGCCGGATCGAGCGGCTCGTACGCATAACACTTGTAACCATCGAGCACGCGCGCGCGCGCCGAGGCAAAGTCCATGTAGACGACACCTTCGTACACTTGAACCACGCGATCCTGCAAGCCCGCCGCGATCCCCAACTCTTCGTTTTCGACCGACAAGACCAAACTGGGCTGTACCTCGCGCGGGATCTCGACGCCATAGTACTCCATCAAGCCGCGCAGCGTCGCGACGATCAGCCCGCTCGACCCCGCCAGACCGACCTGGCGCGGGATGTTCGTTGCGTAGCGCACGGAGAAATTGCGGTCGTGGAGTTTCAGCCCACGCCGATCACAGTAATCCACAAAACGTTTGATCGTCGCCTTGATCAAACGGATGCCGCCGTAATAGCCGTGCAACTTGACGTCCTTTGCCAGATCGTGGATCGAACTGAAACGCGCGCGGTCGTCTTCCGCCAACACGATCTCCACCGTGTCCCACTCGTACAGCACGACCTCTGCCCAGAAATTGCGAACGATGATTGAAATAGTCTTGCCGTGGTAGCCGTCGGAGGGATTGCCGAGCAAGCCGGCGCGCGCGTAGGCGCGTTTACGAATGAGCAGCATGGATCAGTCGCTCCACGAATTCGCGCAGCGCCGCGCCGTGCTTTTCGTCCGCGAGCGCGAACTCGACGAATGCGCGAAAGTAGGAATCGAAATTGCCGATGTCAAAGCGGCGTTCTGCGCCGACCAGTTTCATGCCATACACTCTGCCGCCGTTCTTGACGATGAGCCGAATCGCGTCGGTCAGTTGGATTTCGCCGCCTTTGCCGGGCAGGGTATTTTTGATCGCGTCAAAGATCGTGGGCGCAAAGACATAGCGCGCGGCGATGGCAAGGTTGCTCGGCGCTTCCGGCGCGCTCGGCTTTTCGATCACGTCTTCGATTTGAAACACGTCGCCGTCGCTCCGCGGTTTGGCGACGCCATAGTTGTGGATTTCCTCAAGCGGCACTTGTTCGAAGGCGACGACGGCATCGGCGTCCTTTTCGACAAAGGCGCGCGTCATCCGCCGCACAATGTCGCTTTGCGCGTTGACGCCGATGATCGAATCGCCGAGCGCGACGACAAAGGGCTGGTCGCCGACGAAGGGCTGCGCGCACAAGACCGCGTGACCCAGCCCCAGCAATTGGCGCTGGCGCGTGTAAAAGTACTGGACGGGCGCGCGCTCGAACTCCAGTTCTTGCAGCAATTCCTCCTTGCCGGTCTCGCGCAGATTCTGGATCAGTTCGCCGTCCAAATCAAAGTGATTCTCGATAGAAGTCTTGCTCGGACCCGTGATGAAAAGCAGTCGCTGCATGCCGACGCGCGTCAATTCTTCGACCACGTACTGCACGACCGGCTTGCGTCCGACCGGCAGCATTTCTTTCGGCTGCGATTTGGTTGCCGGCAGCAGCCGCGTGCCCAGTCCAGCCACCGGCACGACGGCGATCGTAATGTCTGTCATTCGCGCGCGCTCCTTTCTGCGCCGTCATTTTACGTCAGAATGTTTGCCAGCGCAAAGGGAGTGGTAAATACAAAACCGCAACGGTTCGGACGTTGCGGTTCTCTGTGCGCCGGAGAGGACTTGAACCTCCATGACTGGGTTAGAGTCATTAGGCCCTCAACCTAACGCGTCTGCCAATTTCGCCACCGGCGCTTTCGTCCTGCATTATAGGCGCAATCGCCGCGCGTGTCAAACTTTTCTAAACCTGGCGAAGGTGCCTTCGACTCCGCTTTGGGCGAACCTGCGCACGGTTGGCGCTCGTCAAACTTGCGCCTCGAACGGCACGACGCCGTTCTGGATTTCCGATCCCAGCAGTAATTTCAAAATCGCCGCGGCGCTGCCCTTGCGGATGCGCTGACGCAATTGCTCCGGCGACATCGGCTGGTTGCCGTTCGCCAACAGCGCGCGAAAGATCGCGGTCGTCAGCGGCGTCGCCGGGGTGATGAAATCCGGCTGGCGTCCGCAGTGATCGGCGAGACATTCCCACAGCGCGTCGACGCGCGTCACTTGCGCGGTGAGTGGATGCACGCGGTCCACCACGCCGGCATCGGCGGGCATCGGATAGAGCGCGCGACAGTCTTCGCACAGCGCGGCGTGCATTTCCTCGCGCAGGTCGCGCCCGGTTTTCTCGAACCAAGTCAGATCAATATGAAACAGTGTGTTAGTGTCAGGTCGCGCAACAGGAGCCATAAGCCAGGGTTCAGTTTTCTGATTAGCGGCGCGCTTCGTCGTTGAGAACGAAATAGCCGCCGCCCACGGAGTTGAACGCGCGGCTTTCGGTTAGCGCGCCCAGCACCGCGCGCGGTCCCGCACGCCGGATCAAATTGACCGCGCTGTACAGCGTCTTGGCGTGGACGCGCCCCGCGCCGCTCAACTTGGCTAATTCGGGAAAAATTTGTTCGAGCAATGCCGCGAGCGAACGCTGCTCGCGCGCGGCTTGCGCGGCGACCTCCAAGCCGATGGGATCGCCGATGACGATCAGCATCTCCTCGTCGTACTTGTGCGCCAGCGGGCGCTTTTCCTGCGAAAAGGTCAGGTGTCCGTTGACGCCGCGCGCCACGCGCACCCACAAACTGCGTTCGCGCTGCGGCTGATAGTCAACGGTCAACGTAAGCGGATTCGCCCCGCGTTTGAGCGTGATGAACGCGCCTGGGGATAATCGGCGCGCATTGAACCAATGAGTCAGCCCCGCGATATAGTGCCCTTCGGTCACCGCATAGCCCGCGAATTTTTCCTGCGTCGTCGCGTCCACGAACGCAAAGCGCAAGCGCGGGCGCGCAAAAGCCGGCAAGAGCCCGCGGACGAGCGGGGTCAGCGGCAGTGTGCCCGCGCGGCGGTGCGGATACGTCAAGACCAGCGTGATCTCCTCGCGCGGCGCGCCAGCCGACGCGTTCGCGTCGCCATTCAAATCGGCTTCGTCAAACAGTTCCGCCGCGATCGTCTCCAGTTCGGCGGAGAGCGCAACCAGGCGCGCGGGCGCGACCTGGAGCGCCTCGGGCCGTTCACGCGCTTCGGGCAACTCGAGCCGCGCGAGAAACCAGCGCGTATCATCCGTGGGACCGACGTTTTCAAAACGCGCGTCGCCAGCCAGCGCCAGATTCAGCGCGAACAGCGCCGCCGTTTTCTTGATCGTCCCCGGCAGTTCGAGAATCTTGAGCAGGTCGGCAGTCCGCAGCGCGTCATTCGCCTGCTCGATCGCGGCTTCGGCGAGATTGAGATAACCGGCGTGGATTTGGGGGAGCAAGCCGCGCAGGAACCACCCATCGTCGAGGTGAACGAATTCCTTGTCCATGCTCAAGCGCGGCATCAGGCGCAGACGCACTGGCTCGCCGTACTGGGCGATCGCTTCTTCCGGCGAGAGCGCCAACGCGGTCAGCGGCGCGCGCTCTTCGTTCAGCGGGTGGGGCGCGGCGCACGCCATCACGAATTCGCGCGGCTTGGACTCGTTCTCTAACTGAACCGCCATGACCTGGAATTCGCCGAGCCGTGGATTTGCGCCAGCGCGAATCTGCTTGACCTCGCCCACGCGATTGTCAAACGCGCTCAAGATCAAATGCTGACCGACAGCATAATTATCCTTGGGCTGATAGACCGGCGCGCTGCGCGCGGCGATTTCGGCAAGCCGTTCTTCCTCTTCGCGCACACGGCAGCCGATCAGGTGCAGCGCTAATTCGCGACTCGATACCGGTGCGCCGCGTTCCAGCACAAAGGCGTACGCGCGCTCGACGTCCGCGTCAGTTGTCCCAAGCGTACTCCAAAAATCAGAACTAGGCATCTACTCTCTTTCACTCAGACCAAGCATCAAAATATGACGTATCGCCAAACGCATCCTACGGATGACGATACGTCGAACGACCCCGCGCGCAGGCGCGATCATTTCACTTGTCATTATATCGCAATTTTTCTTTTCGCACAAACTTGGCACGTGACGAGTGTCGTGTGTCAAGGGTTGTCGTCACATTTCACACATCCCTCGTCACTCCTGGTGATTGCACACATGTGGTGCAGGCGGCTCGCCTGCGGGCAAGGCTGCCCGCACCACATGAAGATATGTGCAATCACCAGGTCACTCGACTTGTTGCCGCGCCGATTCTCGTGTAAAATGCCGGCAGTCGTATCTGAGGTCACCCATGCCCTTCGCCGAGTCCCTGTTGAAATTTCTCGCCGCGCGCGTGCGCATCCCGGCGGACGCGCTCGATTACTTTTTCGCGAGCGGACGCATCGGACGCGCGGCGGAGACCGCGCGCCCCTACCCTGCCGAACTCATCCCGCTCGGCGCGCGGCTCTTTCTGCGCGGCTGGAGCAACAACAAATTTTTCCCGACGAATCGCGACTGGATTTTGCCGTACTGGGCAGAACGCCAATTCGATCCCGCCGACCCGGCGTTCATGCCGCGCGGTTTGAATCTGTACACGATCAACTATACGCATCGTGATTGGACGATGATCGGCAACCCGGCGCGCGAACGTGAAGCGATCGTTGATCCGCGCGGCTTGGTCACGCCCTGGTTCGACGGCTGGTCGCTCGACGTTTGGCTGGAGGTTGAGGGCAAGTTGTTTGCGCCGTCGCGCCTCGCCGATTCGGAGATCGAGCAAGTGCTGCGCGAAAATCTGCCGATCGTCGTCACGACGTTTCGCGCCGATGATTTGCGCGTGCGCATGGAAACATTCGCCACCGCGCAAGATGACGAGGAATTCGTCGTCGAGCAGATCACTGTGGAGAATACGTCACCCGTTACGCGTCACCCGACACTCTACGTTTCAGTGAGACCGCTCAATCCCGAAGGTGTAGGACTGGTAAAGGAAATTGAATTCCGTCCCTGTCCAGCAGATGCATCCTTCATCCCGCGAAGCGATCCTTCATCCTTTGTGCTTGTCAACCGCGCGCCCGGCGCGCTCCTGCCCACACCTAACGCCGTCGCGTGCGCCAATTTCGGCGATGGCGACGTCGCGCTCGCGCTGCCGAACCTGAACAATCAAACGCGCGCCCATTGCGCCGCGGGCTTGGCGACCGCCGTCGCCGCGTACCCGATCGAACTTGGCGCGGGCGAAAGCAAATCGCTCACCGCGCTGATGCCGATGGAGCGCGTGGAACTCGACGAAGACGAAGAACCCAGTCACAGACTGCTAATGACAAATGACAAATCCGATTTGCGCGCCGAAACGATTGCGCGTTGGCGCGACCATGCGTCGCGCGGGATGCGGATTCGCGTGCCCGACGAAAAACTGCAAAACGCGTTCGACGCGAACAAGGCATTTCTGCTCTTGCTGCACGATGGCGACACGATCACGCCGGGTCCGTGGATGTATCATCAATTCTGGTTTCGCGACGCGGCGTACTTGCTCAACGCGCTCGACAAACTTGGCTACCACGACGAGTCGCGCCAGGTCATCGAACGATTTCCGCGGCGCCTGGACAAGGATGGCCATCTGCGCGCGACCGCAGGCGAATGGGACTCGAACGGCGCGGCGATCTGGGCGATGGTCGAGCACGCCCGCTTGAGCGGCGATCGGAACCTGCTCTCCGGCAACTATTGGTCGCTCTTGCGAATGGCGTCGTGGATCAACTCAAAGAGACGACAGATAAGAGACAACAGACAACAGAAAGCACTACATACCGGTTTGTTCCCACCCGGTCCCAGCGCGGAGCATTTGGGACCCAGCGATTGTTTCTACTGGGACGATTTCTGGGGACTCGCCGGTTTGCGCGATGCGGCGCAGGTTGCCGAGTGGCTGGGACAAACTGACGACGCGAAAAAACTGCGCGCGAATTTCGACGCCTTTCGCGCAGACGTTGAGGCGTCGCTCGCGCACGCGGCGGAGCGACTCGGTCGCGCGGCGATGCCGGCGTCGCCGTACCGCCGGCTCGACGCCGGGATGATCGGCAATCTCGTCGCGCTCTATCCGCTGCGCTTGTTCGACGCGCACGATCCGCGCATCGTGGACACACTCGCCGCGCTGAAAGAGGTTGCGTGGATGGAGGACGCGTACTTTAATCACGTCGGTCACTCCGCGTTCGGCACGTACCTGTCGCTGCACGTCGCGCAGTGTCTGTTGTTTCAGCGCATCCCGGACGCGTGGAAGATCATTGACTGGGTGTTGCGCCACGCGTCGCTGACGTTCACGTGGGCAGAAGGCATTCATCCGCTCACGCGGCGCGGGGGCATGGGCGACGGACATCACGGCTGGGCGCTCGCGGATTTTCTGCTCGCGGTTCGCAACGCGTTATTATTCGAAGACGGCGATCACCTCGTCATCACGCCCGCGCTGCCGGAAGACTGGACCGCCGAGATGAACGTGATCAAAGTCGAGGACGCGGCGACGTATTTCGGCAAAGTAGATTTCACGATTGCATTCGGTCAGCGCACCGGTACGCTGGAGGTCAAGGGGAGTTGGCGCGACGATACGTTAAAGTATGTCGAATGGAATTTGCCCTTGCCGCTGCGCGAGGCAGGCGCAGAATCAGGCAAAGTCGAAATCGTGGGCAACGCGGTACGCGTTCCGCGCGACGTAAGGCGCGTGGTGGTTATGTGGTGAGGGAAGGGAAATGACCCGTGAAATCATCTCCCTCAACGATTCCAACTGGCGTTTTGGCTCTGTCGCGCAAAAGCCGTTCGCCGACATAAATGATCTTGATAAAGTGACCGAGTGGCTGCCCGCGCAAGTCCCCGGCGACGTTCGACTCGACTTGTTGCGCGCAGGCAAGATCAGCGATCCGTTCTACGCGGACAACAACGAAACATCGCAGTGGGTTGATTCGCGCGATTGGTGGTACATCCGCGACTTGGATCTGGATTTGGAACAAGACGAGCGCGCGTTCCTGATCTTCGATGGCATTGATTATCAGAGCGCGGTCTTTTGGAATGGAAAACAACTCGCGCGCCATGTCGGTATGTTCTCTCGGCAGGTGTATGAAATTCAGTCAACAGTCGCCAGTAGTCAGTCGTCAGACACAACCGCCAAGCATCACGCATTACGTATCACGCATCACGCATCGCTTGCGGTCCGCATCTGGGGTTCCGACGCGCTGCCCAAACTTCGCCGGACGTTCGCACAAAAACTCTGGTCGCGCATCATCCAGCCACTCTTCCAGCCGCCGTACAACGCGCCCTTCCCCGACCGCTACGCGACGCTCAAATGCCAGATGCAATTCGGCTGGGATTTTGCGCCGCGCTTGCGCACGTGCGGTATCTGGGACGACGCGTACGTGGCGGTAACGCGTTCGGTTTTTATTGAGGACGCGTGGGTCGAGGCAAAAGTAAAAAGTCAAAAGTCGAAAGTCGCCAGCATCACCGTTGCGCCGGAAATAGACTCCGACCACGAGCAAAACGTGCGCGTCGTGTGCACGGTACGCGGCAAGAACTTTGCTGCGGACGCGCAGATATTTGAATTCGACCTGACGCTAGCGCGCGGCAAGCAGACACGCGAAATCGCGTTCGACCTGGAAGACGCGCGGCTCTGGAATCCCTGGGATCGCGGCGCGCCCAACCTGTACGAACTTGAAATTGTCATTGCGCGGAGCGAAGCGACCAAGCCGCGTACGCGCCCAAATCGCGAGTTGGAGATTGCTTCGTCGCAACCCTTCAACTCCGCTGCGCTCCGCTCAGGGCCGCTCCACACAAGGACAGAGCACGTTCTCGATTGCCTCACCACCACCTTCGGCATCCGTTCATTTGAACTCGCGCGCGCCGGGACGCCAAGCCGAGAACCCTGGGCCTTCATCGTCAACGGCGAGCGCGAGTTCCTGCGCGGCGCGAATTGGGTGCCGCTGGATGCCATCCCCGCGCGGCTCACGCGCGCCGATTACGCCGCGCGCTTGCGACAAGCCCGCGACGCCAACATCAACTTTTTGCGCGTGTGGGGCGGCGGGCTGCGGGACAAGCGCGCGTTCTACGATTTGTGCGACGAACTCGGCCTCCTCGTGTGGCAAGAGTTCCCTTTTGCCGGCGCGATCCTCGACCGCTTCCCGCGTGACCGTGCGTTCCTCCAACACGTGCGCGACGAGTGCGGCGCGATCGTCCGCGCGCTCCGCAATCATCCATCGCTCGTCGTCTGGTGCGGCGGCAACGAGTTCAACACGCGCGGCAATCAAGCCATCGTCAAGAAACTGCGGGCGGTGGTCAAGGACAAGGACGGCACCCGACCGTTCAAGCCCGCGTCGCCGTACCGCGACGAGTCGCACAACTGGAACGTGTGGCATCGCTTCGCCAACCTGCGCGACTATCGCGACGATGCGACGCCTTTCCTCAGCGAATTTGGTTTGCAGTCATTACCCAATCTCGAATCGCTGGAAAAGTTCTTGCCGGACCACGCGCTCACCGCGCCGCACGCATTGTGGGAGTATCATCACGCCGAGTTGAAGAAACTGGGACGCTACGCGCAGAGTGTCGTTGCGAGCCGCGAAGCGGCGAAGCAATCTCCAAGCGGCTCGGAGATTGCTTCGTCGCAAAAATCGCTCCTCGCAATGACATTGGAGACGTTTATCGCCGCGACTCAGCGCGCGCAAGCCATCGGCTTGCAAATCGCGATCGAACATCTGCGGCGGCGCAAGCCGCAAACCACCGGGGTCGCGGTCTGGCAGTTCAACGATTGCTGGCCGGCGATTTCGTGGAGCGTGGTGGATTACTATGGCGCGCCCAAGCGCGCGTACGCAGAGTTGCAGTGGCTGTACGCGCCGGTGCTCGCGTCGTTTGATTATCCGCTCATCCCGCGCCGCGCCGGAGATACCGTCCGTGGTAACCTATGGCTCATCAACGATTTGCGCGAGGCGTTTCAAGACTTCGAGTTGCGCGCCGAGTTGAACGGCAAAGCGATTTACGCGCGCCGCGTCAACATCCTGCCCGATTCGTCGGAGCGCATCGACGCGCTCGCGGTGACGCTGGGCGATGGGGCGAATATCCTGCGCTTGCAAGTGCGCGATGGCGCGCGCGTGCTTTCGGATCACACATACGATTTGAATTTCTGCGACATCGGGGAGATCAATCCGCTTGCCGCGATGATGGCTGCAGTGGGAAAGAGACTGATGCGATAAGCGGCGGATAGCCAATGGCGTATGGCTTGTAGCGAATAGCCATGCGCCATGCGCGATATGCTATACGCCATTCGCCATTTGCCAAAAGGAGTTATCATGCGCATTTTAGTTACCGGCGGCGCTGGCTACATCGGCAGCCAGATGGTCCGGCAGTTGGTCGAAAAGAAAATTGACGCGGTCGTCGTGGACTCGTTGGAGAATGGACATCGCGCGGCGGTCGCGCCCGGCGTTCCGCTGCTGGTCGGCGACATCGGCGATGAGGAATTCCGGCGCGAGATTTTTTCGCGCGCTCGGTTCGACGCGGTCATGCACTTTGCCGGCTATATCGAGATGAAAGAGTCCATGGAAAATCCAGCCAAGTATTTTCGCAACAATACGGCATACACCAACGCGCTGCTCGACGCGATGGTACACGCGAACGTCCGGCGGTTTGTCTTCTCGTCGTCGGCGGGCGTCTACGGCAACCCCACCCAGGTGCCGATTCCCGAAGATCATTCGACGCTGCCGACCAATCCCTACGGCGAATCCAAATTGATGGTCGAACGAATCCTCGCGTGGTTCGACGTGGCGCATGGAGTGCGCTCGATCTGCCTGCGGTATTTCAACGCGTCCGGCGCGACGCTGGACGGCGCGTTCGGCGAAGACCACCCCGGCGAATCGCACATCATTCCGCTCGCTCTCCAAGCCGCGCAAGCCGGCGCGCCGTTCAAACTTTACGGCGACGATTATCCGACGCGCGATGGCACGTGCATCCGCGACTATGTGCACGTGATTGACCTATGCGACGCGCATCTGCTCGCGCTCGACGCGCTCATGCGCGGGCACGCGACGGCAGTGTATAACGTCGGCATCGGACGCGGCTATTCCAACCGCGAGATCGTGGATGCTGCGCGTCGCATTTCTGGAATTGAATTCCAAGTCGAAATCGCGCCGCGCCGCCCCGGCGACGCCAACGAATCGGTCGCCGATTCGGCGCGCTTGCGCCAAGAATTCGGCTGGACGCCGCGCTATTCCGATTTGGATACCATCGTCGGCTCCGCGTGGCAGTGGCACAAGACGCACCCGAACGGCTACGGAGCCAAAGGGTAGGAACCTTGCGAAGGTTTGACAACCTTAGCAAGGTTTGCTGACTCGCATGAAAATCGCGCTCAACGGTACTTTCTGGGATCGCCCAACGACCGGCAGCGGGCAGTACGTGCGCGCGCTAGTGTCCGCGCTGGGGCAACTTGCGCCGGAAAATGAGTACGTGGTGATCGCGCCGAAGGCAGAAGGCAATCTCGGAAAAGTGTGGTTCGAGCAAATCGCGTTTGAGCGCGCGTGCCAGCGTGAACGCGCCGCGCTCGCGCACGTGCCGTACTTTGCGCCGCCGCTTTTTCCGCGTATGAAAACAATCGTCACGATTCACGATTTGATTCCACTGTTGCTGCCGTTGTACCGCGGCTCGCTGCTCGTGCGCGCGTACACGCAACTCGTCGCCGCCGGCGCGCGCCGCGCGGACGCGATCATCGCCGACTCGGAATGGACCAAGCGCGATATCGTTCAGCGGCTGGGCATTGACGCCGCGCGCGTGCGCGTCGTCTATCTCGCCGCCGACGCGCGCTACCGCCCGTGCGACGCCGCGGCGATCGCCACGGTCCGCCGCAAGTACGCGCTGCCCGATCCTTCGCCTCGCTCAGGATTGCTCCTCTACCTCGGCGGATTCGATCAGCGCAAGAACGTGCGCGTCATCATCGAAGCGTTCGCGCGCTTGCGCGATCTGTACGCCGCGGGCTGTCGGCTGGCGCTTGCCGGCGTGATCCTCGGCAAGGATTCGGAATTCTTTCCCGATCCGCGTCGCAGCGCGCGCGCGGTCAACCTGCCGGACGACGCGATTCGATACGTCGGCTGGGTGGACGAGGCGGACAAGCCCGCGCTGTACGCGAGCGCGACCGCGTTCCTCTTTCCATCGCTGTACGAAGGTTTCGGTTTGCCGCCGCTCGAAGCGATGGCGTGCGGGACGCCGGTGATTTGCTCCAACGCATCGTCGTTGCCGGAAGTTGTCGGCGACGCGGCGCTCACCGTGAACCCGAATGACGTGGCAGCATGGGCAGACGCGATGCGCGAGGTGTTGACCGACGCCGCGCGCCGCGTGGAAATGCGCGAGCGCGGCATCGCGCAAGCGGCAAGATTCGCGTGGACGCGCGCGGCGGAGGAAACGCTGGCGGTTTATCACCAATCATCCGCGAATCGCGCTAGTCTTCATGCGCGCGATTCGCGTGATTAGCGGATAGCAGCGGCTTTATGAACCATACGCGCAAACTGCTTCTACTGATTGCGCTAATGCTCGGCAACCTCGGAAGAATCAGCGCCACATCGCTTGGGCAGATCCAGAATCATCTTGACGCCGGCGCACCTCAGGGCGCCGGTAGCCAGACGCATATCTATCTGCCTTTGATGCTATCGGGCGCATGTCCGCCTATTCAGCGCGGTCTCGCGTTTCTTGACGCCAGGTACAATCCCGCCATCGGCTTGCTGAACGAGTCCCCGGTGGTCGCGCCGAACCGATACTGGCTGACGAATGACAACGCGCTCGCCGCCTACGTCTTCGCGCGGCTTGGCAAGCCCGCGATGAGTGGAACCCTCCGCGCATCTATGCGGCGCTATGGCTATGACTCCAACGGATTCATTGACGTCGTATGGAGCGTCCCCGTCGCGTGGCCGCCCTCGGTCGAGCGCCAAGTTATGCTCTTGAAATCGGGAACCGATGAGATCTGGCAAGAGTTCCACGACACTGACATCCGCTTTCTCGATTGGCGGGAGTATGCCAATCTGGGATTCCTCGGCGCGTTGAACGAGCACAGTCAGGGACGCACTGCTCAAGCGCACGAGGTCTTTGCGGCGACGCTATCACAATTCAATGGCATCGGGTTTCGCGACAAGGCGTACCGCACTCACTACGAGACCTACAAACTCGCGCTCGCGCTCTACGCTGGCGCGACGATCCATGCGCCTATTCCATCGGGCGACGAACTGCTGACTGCCTTGCTGGGGATGCAAGGCGCGGACGGCGGATTCGTCACGCTGTACCGCGACCTGCAAACGCCCGAGGGCGACGCCAATACTGAGACGACCTCGCTGGCGCTCCTGGCGCTGGATGCCTATGGTTGCAAGACGAATTCACCGCGCAACGTAGGGCAAGTGGAGTATGTGGTCTTGCGCTAGCGCACCTGGCGCGCCCGCGTTGTTGCCTACGAACGGCAGGAACACNNCCCGCAAAGCGGAAGGTGACGAGATTCCCTACGACCTCGGTCGTCAATGTCGTCGGATGGCTGCTGGCGATCACTTGGAAGGTGGAGAGATCCAGGTTGCTGTCGAGCGTGTCGCTGATGACGACGGTCTGCGCCGGATCGGTTGCCTCTTTCTTGTTCTCGAACCGGATGACGTACTCGATCGTCTCGGTGCGGTAGATGGGATAGCGGACGCACTGCGTCGCGCCGTTCACCGTGCCGAGTTCACACGTCAGCGTGGAGTTGGTCGTTTTGTCGTTTGGATCCCATGGTCCGCGCACCGGCGCGGTCCATGGATCATCTGGATACTCCGGAGGTGGATTGCAGGGTGCTTCGTCGAATGACCGAATCAGCGCTTCTCTTGCCGAGAGGGCGCCGACCGCGCTTCTCTGGATGCGATTGGCAATTTCGTCCTGCATCTGCGCATTACCGCGAACGTTGTCGGCAACCTGCTTGGCATTCGCGCGCCAATCATTGATCCACTCATTCACGAGTTCACCCGCGCACTCAGAAATGGACAGCCCAATGTCAACCCATCCCGCCACGCCGCTGACACTCGTGGCGACCTGCTTGAGGACGTTCTGGGCGCTTTGCGTTTGCTCGAGCGTATCTATCGCGCCGTCAACCGCGTTTTCTAGTACGCTTGTGTCTCTGCCCAGGAGTCTGTCCTTAAGCGCCTGGCAGCCGGAGTTGATGATGGTGCTGATCAACATGCTTTTCGCCTGCTGTTTTGCGGCGCCCATCAATCCTTTCATGCTCACGCTACGCGGTTCTCCCACAGCAAATTGCGGTCCGTCTCGCGGCGCGCGCGTACCCCCGCTTGCGGCGCGAATGTACTCTGGTGGAACGCCCCACCGGAGCATGGTGTCGCGTTCCTGCGCGATGCCCACTGGCACGAGGAGATGCACAATGCTCTTGTCGCTTTCGGTCGCGCTGTCCCACACGGGAGACGCCCACGTTCCCGCTTTCAGTCGGATTATGCCAGGGTCCGGCGGCGTTATCGTCACGAACGCCAAGCCGCTCGAATAGCCGATATTGACCGTGTTCAGATAACTGGGGCGCTCATTGCCCGGCGGGACGATGGGGAACCCACGCGTTCCAAGCCACTTGATGTCCAGAAACACCAGTGCGGGAAAGATGTTGATCGCGCGGCTTGCCGTTCTGCCATCGGGATTGCGCACGATCACGTCGAACTCGCCCACATAGTTCCCAGAGGTGATGTCAAACTCCCCCTGAATCTGGGTGGGCGTGAGCGAACGCACCGTGCCGGTGATGTCGGGTGGATTGGGCGGACCGCGCGTGCCGCGCGTCAAGGTGACGACCGCGCCCGCGGCAAAGTTCGAACCGTAGATGTTGAGCGTTTGCTTGCCGCCATGCTCCAGGGGGTCCGGCGAAAAGCCGACGATGGCGAGGTCGGTGGGACTCGGGGTATAGACCGTGAGCGTGACGCCTTGGGTGGCATAGTTCACCAAGAACTGTTTGCCGTCAGGGAGCGCCGTTCCGTTCACGCCGGGAAAGACGCCGTTCCGCGCATTAAAAGTCGAAATCTGGAACGTGTCGCTTGCGCCGGGTGTAAAGCCACCAGGCGTGCTAAGATTCAGCGTGCCGCTGAAGGTAGCCATTCCTGTAATCGCAAGTCGATCGTACTCCGTTCCGACGGTCGTGCCGCCGACCTCGACGTTCAGGTTGCCGTTCGTTCCTTGCGTGTAATTCCCGGCGATAGTGAGGATGCCCGCCGACGCGCCGGGGTTGACGTGTGCTGCCGTGTTGTTCACAGTGCCGGTCACCGTACCAGCGCCGCGCAATGTGCCACCTTGAAGATTCATGGTCTGAAGTGAACTGAGGTTGCCGCCGTTCAGCAGTGTGGTCGCGCTTCCGCCCGTCTGCTTGTATTGGCTGGCGAACGCGAGTGTCCCGCTGCGCGCCTCGACCGTGCCAGTGTTGCTGATGGGAACAGCGATGACACTCATCCCGCTCCCCGCGGATTTGCGAAGCGTACCTGCATTGTTCAGCGCGGCGAGTCCGCCGGTGAAGATCATGGCGTTGCCATCGCTCTGCAAGTCATACACCCCGCCCGCGAGATTGTTCAACGTGTTATTGCCGCCGAAGAACAAGAGTGCACCTGTCCCGCTCTGGAGAGGGCGACGCGCGGAGGGCTGAGACCCGCCGCCTGCCCCGCCTTGGACAATCGTGCCGCTGTTGTTGATCGTGCTGCTGGTGAGAGAGGTGTTGCCACTGCCGGACAGATTGAGCGTGCCTGCGTTGGTCACCGTCGTGTTGGAGAGCGTCTTGCTGCTGCTGCCATGCACGTTGATCGTGCCCGTGTTGCTGACACCACCAGTGCTACTTAGCGTGCCGCCGCTCAAGTTGACTGTGCCGCCGTTTGTCAGCGNNGCGCCATTCACCGTGAGCGTGTTTGAACTGTTGATCAGCGTTTGCGTGCCGGTGGTGGTAGCACCCAGCCAGAGCGCCGCAACTGTTGGATTGGTATCCAGGGTGACGGCATAAGTGCCTGCGATTGCGATCACTGCCATGTCCGCCGCGCCCGGCACACTGCCGGTACTCCAGTTGCTGCCGGTGTTCCAGTTGCCGCCCGCCGGATTGGTCCAGTAGACGCTATACTCGTACGCGCCGATATCACACTGCGCTCCGATTGGGCGCGGGATGCCGCGCTGATCGGTCGTCGGACAGTTGTTGGGCGCGTTGTAGGTGACGCCATCAATCGCCGGGCTGCCGGCTTGCAGCGCCATCGTTTGCGTTGGACCGCCGTTATCCGCGAGCGCGTTGAGTTGGGGATTGGTGCTGCTCTTCGAGCCATTCGCGCTGCCAAAGCCACACGTCGTGCCCGAGTCAATGTTGTTGCCGCCGTTCGTGATCGCATCCCCGGCGCAATTCCCGCCCGTTGTGCTGTTGGCGACGATGGTGTTCTTGAGATTGGGTATGCCATGGTAAGTGGCGTTGTAGATGCCGCCGCCGGAGGTGGTGGCGCTGTTGCCAGAGAAGGTGTTGTTCGTCAGGTTCGTGTATTGCGTGGTGGTGTTGTAGATGCCACCACCGTAGGAAGCGCTATTGCCGGAGAAGGTACTGTTGGTCACAGTCATCCTGTCACCTCCAGCGATGCCGCCGCCCACCCCACTGGCGCTGTTATTGGAGAAAGTGCTGTTGTTTACCGTCAGATGCACAGCGCCGAGGTAGATGCCGCCACCGTTGCTGGCGGTGTTGCCGGAGAAGGTGCTGTTGGTCACCGTTACCGTAGCGCCAGTGTAGGCGTAGATGCCACCACCATTGCCAGAAGTGCTGTTCCCAGAGAAGGTGCTGTTGGTCACGTTCTGCGTGCCGCTGTCGAAAAAGATGCCGCCGCCCCACTGGTTGGCGCTGTTGCCGGAAAAAGTGCTGTTGCTCACGTTCACCGTGCCGCCGGCGTAGATGCCGCCGCCGCAGTCGCTGGCGGTGTTACTGATGAAGGTGCTGCTGGTCACCGATGTCGCGCCGTTGATGGCGCCGCCGCAACCGGGGGTCGTGTTGCCAGAGAAGGTACTGCCGGTTACATTCAGCGTGCCGCCGGACTGGTAGATGCCACCGCCATGGGAGGTGACTGCATAGCTGTTGGAAAAGGTGCTGCTGGTCACACTCAGCGTGGCTTGATCCCCGTAGATGGCGCCGCCGGCAGAAGCGGCGCCGTTGTTAGTAAAGGAACTGCCGGTCACGTTCAGCGTGCTAGCCGGATGAGCGGCAATGCCGCCGCCTGCCCCCTGGGTGGCTCTATTGCCGGAAAAAGTGCTGCCGGTCACGTTCAGTGTGCCGGAATTGTAGATGCCACCGCCAGAACCGCTGACAATGTTGTTGGAGAAGGTGCTGTTGTTGACCGTCAACGACTTGCCGCTGGCGTTCCAGATACCACCGCCATAGTACCTGCCGTTGTTGTTGGCGAGAGTAGAGTTGTTGACTGTCAGCGTGCCGGCGTTGTAGATAGCGCCGCCGTATTCCCCGTAACTGTTAGTAATGGTGACGCTGGCAATGGTCACCGCCGCGCCGCTGCCAACGTAGATGCTGCCGCCCTGATTGGGTCCCATGGGAGAGGCATCGCCGTTGGTAAGGGTGACGCCGGAGATGGTCACGGCGCCGCTTGCAATGTTGAAGATGCGGTAGAGGTTGTCGCCGCTGATGGTGAGACTCTCTGCTCCCGGTCCAGAGATCGTCAAGTTCTTGCTAATCGTGATCTCGTCTAGCGCGAGCGTGCTGATGCCGGTGACGCTAAAGTTGATCGTGTCGCCGGCGGCAGCCACCTCGATGGCGTCGCGCAGCGAGCAATCGCCGTCAGTGCAACTGTGGTCGTTTTCGTCCGCGAGAGTGTTGACGGTGAGAGTCGCGGCGTGCGCGACAGGCAGGATGATGAGCCACAACTCCACAAACAGCGCGGCGCTGAGCAGTAACAGTATGGGTTGTGCGCGCTGCTGCGAATATTTTTGTGTTAGGTTCACATTCGCTTTCATGGTTCTCCTTTCTTCATTTGGTGATTGTTCATCGGCTGACATACGGCATATAGACCTCCTGCCGTGGATAGAACGTGAGCGCGATCGGCGAATCCTGACCGCACCCGTCGCGGTATCGAAGCCCAAAATAGATATAGCCGCCGGTGTACGGCACCGACGCGTCGTAACTCGTCGTCGTGCCGGGCAGACCGCTCGCCAATTCAGTCGCCGCGTTCCAGTTCCCCGCGTTGATCGCGTTCGTGGAATAGCGCAGCGCGTACGTCACCGCATTCGACGATGCTTGCCACGACAGTGTTGTGGTGAGCGTATGCGTGGTCGTCACCGGCGCGCTCATTCCAAAGCCGGTTGCAGCGGGAGAGGATACGCCGGTGTACTCGTCCGCGCCGATGTCGTAGCCACTGCCCTGCGGACGCGTGTTGCCGTCAACGTCGTCGGTCACACCGGCGTTCGCGCCGGTGTCAATCGCCATCGAACTGCCACAGATGTGAAAGTTGCCGTTGGTTGCGCTGATGTAGACCGGATCGCCGCTGTGTTCGTTCGCGCTCGTGGCGCCGCTGCCGTAGTTGGTCGTGTTGTTGTGCCAGAGCGTATGATCCAGCGCGACGGTGCTGTTGGCGGGATCGTTCACCGAGACGCCCAGTGTGTGACCACTCACGATGGTGTTGATGCCGGTCAGGTTCACGTTGGCATAGACCAAGACTCCCTCAGGTCCGGACGTGCGGGGAGATTTCTGTGGGATAATCTTGTTAAATTGTCCTACGTTTGGTTGCGGCGCATAATGAATCGCCGTATCCAAGTGTGACAGCAAGGCAGTCGCGAGATGAACCTGGGTGGATGGCACCTTGGACGTTGGGATACGACGCGATGGCTGGGATGGAAGTGCTGCCCCGTTGTCCGCAAGCGTGTTATGTAGCAAGGTAGCGCTGGTGTTGCCTGACAGCAACAGTCCATCGCCGCCGGCGGCAGGCGCCAGGTTTTGGGTGATCAGGTTGTTGGTGAGAGTCACAATACTGACCGCGTGAATCGCTGCTCCACCTCCGCCATACGTGCCCGCGGCGCCGCTGCCCGCCGTTGTGCGATTAGCGGCGATGCGGTTTTCGCGAATGAGCACCGCCGGGCTGCCCTCGATTCTGAGTCCACCGCCGGTACCCAGGTTGGAGCCGGCGTTCGCCGTATTGCCGGTGATGACATTACCGGCGACGATGGTGAGAGGCGTTGCCCCGATCCAGGAGCAACACATTGTTTGCATGTAGATGCCGCCGCCAGAGCCGNNCTGAACCAATGTGACCGGAGACCGTGCCAAATCAATCCCACCTCCATATCCATCGCGGCTCGTGGAAGCGACGTTGCCATAGACCGTGTTCCCAATCAATTGCAGCGCATCGGACGCCGAAGCGCTATCGAAATAGGCGATGTAGCGGGCGTGGATTCCTCCACCCGCCAGGTCCGCCGTGTTGCTATAAACGCGATTGCCGCTGACGAGGACATTGTCGAGGCCGCCGAGATAAATCCCGCCGCCAATGCCGCTGCTGTCGGGTAGTGCTCCCAGTCGGACAACCGTGTTGTCGTAGATGTCGTTGTTGAGGATCTCAACGCTCCCAGTCCCATCGGCACGCAATCCACCGCCGTACCCAGAAACCCAGTTGCCGTGAATGTGGTTGTCGGTGACGCGCGCGCCGTGCGAGTTGCGCAGGAAAACTCCTCCTCCCATGGGGCTCCCGATGTTCCCGGCAACCTCATTGCCGCTGATGGTGAGGTTGGCGCTATCCTGAATGGCGATACCTCCGCCAATGCCGTTGCTGTTATCCCGGATGGTATTGCCTGAGATGACCGCATTGGGTCTGGACTGAAGATAGACGCCTCCGCCGTAGTAGTTTGCATAGTTGCTTTCAATGAAGCAGTTGCGGATGGTAATCGTATCGCCGCCGCCGCTAGTCCCGACAGCATAGATGCCTCCACCCGCATCTACCGCGCCGGCCCCACCTGCGTAGCCGCCCAAGCCGGTCGCGTTCCCCTCGCGGATGTACAACGATTCCAGCGTTGGGCTGGCGCCGGGCGCGACAAAGATCGCCCTGCCCTCATCACCGTTCAACCCTGGCTGGATCACCGTCTTGTATGTGACCGGATCCCGAGTGGTAAAGTCATAGTTGTAGCCGCCGCGCAGCGTCAGGGTCTTGGCAATATAGACCACCTGCTTGACTTGGGCCGGTCCTACATAGCCGGGCGGCGCGGCGCGTTGCTGGGTTTGGTGATAGTATCTGTATTTGTAGAAAGCCGTGTAGCCGTAGATCGCGATCAAATCGCCCGGGTTGGCTTGGTCAACCGCGTACTGAATCGTGGCGCACGGCGACTGGGGTAGAGTGCAGTCGCCGGTATCGCCGCTGAGACTGAGGACCCGCACATAGCGGGTGGTGCCTGCCGCTCGTGCCGAAGCGAACGCCGATGCGAGCAGCAGCACCAGCCCACAAGCGAGGGCAAGTCGGCTTGGGAATGTGCGACGCACCTTGCGCCGATGGTTCTGAAGAATCGTTTTCATGTTTCACAACTCCACTGTCTCCCGCGCGCCCCAGCCCTTGCTTTCGTCGAACATGTCAATTCGCTGCGGCGTTACGCGCACGACGAGGTACAGATCGCCGAGGGGAACGCTGCGGCGCACGGAATCGGGCAGCAAGCCATTCCATGCCGGCGACGCGAGCACGCGCGCGCAGCCGCGCACTTCCAGCCAGCGCGCGCCATCGCTGGCTTCGTCCACAATCACCAGCACTGTGCGCGCGTTCTCTTGCAGATGGTATGCGACCTCAGCCCAGCGCGGGATGAGACAGTCCACTTCGAGCCGATGGTTGCGATAGCGTGCTGGCATCGCGGACGCGCCTTGCGCGCCGACCGTGCAGATGACACAGACATGGTGGTTGGCAAGGTAGGTTGCGATCTGGTCGCGGAGTTGGTCAAGCATGACCCAAGTGTAGCAGATAAAGCGAGGGCTGTCGTCTATCGAAAGTTAGATTGGGNNGCGCGCGCCAAAGCGCGCGTGAGCAGCAGGGCGTCTTCTTCTCGGGGGTGGCATGTGACCCGGCGTGTGCGGTCTAACCCAGGTCCTTACTGGCTGCGCAAAATAAGGGGCAGGTAAATCCTCACTCCCCCTTGCTGAATAGAAAACACGCCGCCGCCGTATGTCCCGGCATAGAGAGTGGTCGGCGTTGCCGGGTCTATCGCCAGGGCGCGAATGTCTCCACCTTCAGGTCCATGGCTGGTCCAAAATTAGTCCCGGCGGAAACCAGACTGGCTTGACTTGCGCTCGATAGGATCAGAAGGGCGATCGGCAGAACTTTCTGAAGCGTAGTTGCACGCAGCATAATGCGACTCCTCAATGGGTCTCTTTGCCTATCTCCATATCAGCGGCAAAAGTAGTCTCCAGATACCTTCATTCAAACTGTACGCGGGCGGGATAGACCAACTGACGCCGGTGGCTTGCACGCTTGGACTGACCGTCGAGGTCGCGGTGATCATGAATGTCTCGCGCACAGCGTCCTCGTTGGTGATCGGAGGCGTTGTGACCGCGTAGATGTGCAAGCCCTCAACACCAGTGGACGGATCGAGCGTCACTTGATTGCCCGCGAGCGCTTGCAGCGGATAGCCCGGTTCGGTCCTCTGGGTAAAGTAGGTGTAATTCCAATTCCGCGAAGAGGAGAATTGTAGGTCGAATGTGCGCGCCACCAAGTCGTGGTTGGATAGGCAATGCGTGTGGGTGAACGCCACCGTCGGCGTGATTGCCGTCATCAGAGTCGGCGCGCCGCAGCGGTCGAACAGCACGAGCGCATTTGCCGTGGCGCCAGAGATGCGCATGTTGCGCGTCGTCCCCATAAAAACATGGCCGTTGTACAACTGGTATTCTAGCACGCAGCCGCCGCACGCGCGCGCATCCGCGCCAGCCCCAAAATCAATCTTGTACTCTACGCGCAATGGCGGGTCCCAAAACTGGAGTTCGAACGGCTGCGTGGGAATCGGGAATTGTCCCCCGGGTGGCAGCCACCACACCTCCCAATGCGATCTCCCATCGGTGATAGGAAAGCGCGCGTTCACCATCGCTTCGTATTCCGTACGCCGCGTGACGGCGATCGGGACAGTGGTCACGTTCGGCGCACCGGGCGGCTGGCGGTACGTGAATTGGACCGTCATCGTGGTAATGCTGCTGACGGTAAAAGTCGGCGGGGCATGGGGGACACGAATTGCGATAAAGCCACTCTGCTCCAGTGTGGGAACATCCACGCCGCCTGCGCCAGCCAGCGGCAGACGTAGACTGGGTGAACTGCCAGGTGTCGTCGGCGTATATATCCCCCAGAGCCGCAGAAAAGCCAGAACTTTCAGTTCCCTCTGGACATCCTGCGCGTAGTAGAGATCCCCGCCCCAATAAATTGCTTCGAGGAAACGGAGCTCGTGTTCTTCGAGTATTTGGCAACTCAGAGCGATCAGCGCCCAGAGCACGACCAGGACGAGAAACCAGCGCCATCGCCGATTCGATTCCGACTGGCGTGTAGCAAATGAACGGGACATGTGATTCCTCCTTGCAGAATGTGACGTGTGACGGGTGACGAGAATCTCGTCACTCTCTCATCGCGTGATGAGCGGCAGATACAGGTTCATCTGCGATGGGGTGGTTTGCGCGAGGAGCGCCAATGCGCTCGCGCCCGGCTGCGCCACCTCGACGTAGGCCCCTTGGGTCACGAACTGGGTCTCGATCTTTTGACACTTTCATTTGAACATCTCCTTTCCCAATTGTCACGCTGAGCGCAGTAGCCAAAGCCCTGGGCAAAGCGAGGGAGAAGCGCCGCGTTGCCGCTAAGAGTCCGTAAAAGAATAACTTCCCGAACCTTGCGAAGGTTGACCTGAAGGTGCGTGTCGGATTCGTAGTCATCCTTCGCAAGGTTGCCGGATTTGCTGCTATGGAAACGGCGCTATTGCGCGATACTTCACCGCCTCACCCCAGTGTAATCGAAAAAGAGAGCGCTGTCGTCTATCGAAAGTTAGATTGGGGTTTGCTCACACGAGCCGCAGTGCGCGCGCTCGCGCGACCGCTTCGGTGCGCGAGGCGACGTCCAGTTTGCGGAAAATGTGATGGAGGTGGCTCTTGACGGTACCTTCGCCGACGACCAAGCGCTCCGCGATCGCGCGATTGCTCGCGCCGGCGGCGATCAANNGGCGTGGACGTTGCGCGCGATCGCCAGACGCAGGGCTGGGCCGATGGCTGCCCCTTCTCTGAGGATCAGCCCCGGGGTGCCGTGCTGCTCGCAGTCAGCCAGCACCGGTGCGAGTTCTGCCAAGGCGTCGCGCGGTCGGTTCCATATCAGGTACAAATGGGCAAGCAGCAGATGGACATTGCCTTCCAGGGCGAAGATAGAGTATTTCTGATCGAGCGCAAGCGCCTGACGCCAGGTCTGTTCCGCAGCCGCGTAGCGCCGGTCAGCCAATTCTAGCAAGCCCTGCATCCTCAGTCGCACGGCGGGCGCTTCCGGGAGTTCAGCGGGACACGCGGCGGCGCACATCTGGGCATAGATCTCGCGCGCCTCCTCCAGACGATTCTGCAGCCAGCGCGCGTGTCCCACAATCCACAGGACTCCAGTGATGCCGGCTTGACTCAGCGGCATCTGCCTGGCTTGCCGAAGCATCGTTTCGAAAAAGCGATCGGCGTTGGCATAGTCACCGCGCGCGGCATACGCCACGGCGACGGTCGCCGCCGCATCTTGCCCCAGGAAAGGATAGCCGCCCAGGCGCTCGTTGATCGCCAGCGCGTTCATGCCGACCTGGATCGCTTGGTCCAGCCGTCCGCGCCAAAAGTGCGAAAAGGATTCGATTTCTTGAACGGCTGCCCGCAAAGGACTGTTTGGCTCGCCCAAGTGCGGCGTTGCCAAACGACAAAAGCGTTCGATACATTCCAGGCCACCCGGCAGGGCGGCGAGTTGCGATTTGATGTAGAAAGCCAACATGAGCAGCACTTCGGGTTTGCCGGTCTCGGCGACAGCCACTGCCGACTCCAAATCCGCCGCCGCCCGCGCGCGCTCGCCGCCGAAGAATCTCAACCAAGCGCGCGCCATCAACATCTGACCCCGGCAGCGCGGCGGGAGCGCGTATCCCAGGGCGCGCTCGATCAGCGCGCCCGCGCGCGCGAAATCGGATTGCAGAAACGCGCTGCTCGCCAGGTCTGCCAGCGACTCGCCCACGCCGGCTTGGTCGCCGATGGCTTGAAACCCCTCGACGGTGCGTTCCAGCAGCGGTTGGGCGGTCTGAAAGTCACCCTTCCAAAAAGCACAAGCGCCAAGGAGCCGAATCAGTTGAGGATGCGCGTCGCGGATTGGAATGGGCAAAGCGCGCACCCAACCGGCGAGAGTATCCAGCAAGCCCTGCTGCAGCAACTGCGCGCCGATTGCTTCGATGCGCTGCGCGGCTTGGTCCCACTGTTCTGCCGCGAGATAGTGGCTGATCGCGCGACTGGGGTTGGTTTCCGCCTCCGCTGCTCGACCGTGCAGGTCGCGCACTCGCTCCGGCATTTCTTGCGCCAGGCGCTCGCGGAGGAATTCGGCAAAGAGGGCGTGGTAGCGATAAGCCGGCGTCTGGGGACTGGAGAGCGGAGATTGGTTGACCAAGAAGAGGTTGCGGCGGTCCAGGTCGTCGAGCAACGCCGCGGCGTCCTCCCGGCCGGTGACTGCCTGGCACAGCGCGGGCGTCAGTTCCGGGAGGATCGCGGTTTCCAACAAAAAAGCGCGCCGGTCGCGCGTTTGGCAGTTCAGCACTTCTTCCGCCAGAAAATCGAACACATAGCGGTCGGTTTGCGCCAGGTTCTGAATAAAGGCGCGGCGGCTCGCGGTGGTGGGGATGCGCTCGAGTGAGTTGGCAAGCAAGCGCAAACCGGCGGGCCAGCCCTCGGTACAGGTCTGAAGGATCGTCAGATCATCCGGCGCAAGATCCAACTTTAACTGCGCGTTGAGAAAGATGGTGGTCTCGTCCAGAGTGAAACGCAAGTCGGCGACGCGCAGTTCAGCCAGTCTGCCGCGCGCGCGTAGGCGCGGCAGCGCCAGGGGCGGGTCATGGCGGGCGCTCACCACCACGCGCATTTGCGGCGGCAACTGCTCCAGCGCATAATCCAGCGCGGCGAAGACGCTCGGCTCGGTAATCAGATGCGCGTCGTCCAGAACCAACACGCAAGGCGCGCGCCGCATCTCCAGGATGTCGTTGATCAGCACGCCAACCACCTGCCGGACTTGCGCGCCGGGATTGGTCAGGCTGGTCAGGAGGGTACGGGCAGTCGCGCCGCAACTGGGCTGGAGTCGCTGCAGCGCGGCGATCAGATAGGTCAGAAAGAGGGCTGGGTCGTTGTCTCCTTCGTCGAGGGCAAGCCAGGCAACCGGCTTTTCGCTTGCGGATGGTTCGGCAGTCGGAAACTGAAAACGCGCAATCCATTCGGCGACGAGAGTCGTCTTGCCATAGCCCGCGGGGGCAGAGATGAGCGTCAGGCAGCGATCGTGCTGCTGGGCTTGACTCAGTTGGGCTAACAGGCGCGGGCGCGGCACGAGGTCAAGGCGCGGTGGTGGGGCATGGAGTTTTGACCTCACAAGCGTGGGCATGGTTTCCTCCTCTCCGTCAGGAACCGGCGCGTCCCAACGCTATTCTACCACAACTTGCGAATCCCGAACAACTAGCCCGCAGCGGGCGCCACTCGACATGCGCCGCGTTTTGTTATACAATTAGATTGAGGTGTTACGATGAACATTTTGGAAACCGAGCCGATCTCGACCGTGCGGCGCAATCACGCCATCGAACACGCGACCGTGCACGTTCTCACCGCGCGCGATCCGAGCGCGTGCTTGATCGGGCGCGCTGATATGACGGGATTCAATATCTATGGCGAGGTGTCGCCGGACGCGCTGGAAGCGGCGGCGCGCGAGGCGCTCGCGCGCCTGCAAAGCGGCGAGAGCGCGCTCGCGATCCATCCGCGCTGCGGCACCAACCTCGTCGTCGTGGGCTTGCTCACCGCGCTCGCCGCGGTCTTTGCGCTTGGCCGCAAACCGAGTCTGAAGAAAATCCCGGACGCGATTCTCGCGACGACCTTTGCCGCTTTTGTCGCGCAACCGTTGGGCTTGACGCTCCAACAACGCGTGACGACATCGCCCGACGCGCGCGGCGCGCGGATCGGCGCCGTCCGGCAATCGCCGATGGGACAAGTACAGCACGTGGACATCGTTTGGGAATCAAGTCCGGCTTTCGTTTGAGGAGGCACCATGATGGTGAAACTCGGCAGGCGAGCGCTGTTGCGCGCGCTTTGCGTTACTCTATTCGCTTTGACTCTAGTCATTCTCGGCACGCTGTCTTCCGAGTTGGCGTACGCAGCCACAGTGCGCTATGCCACACCCGGCGGCTTGACCAGTGGCGCGTGCGATTCCTGGGCGAACGCGTGCGATTTGCAGCGCGCCTTGACCGTCGCCCTCTCTGGCGATGAAATTTGGGTGCAACAGGGCACGCACACCCCCACGACCGGGACTGATCGGACCGCCACCTTTCGGCTCAAGAATGGCGTCGCGCTCTACGGTGGGTTCGTGGGGACGGAGACTCTACGCACCCAACGCAACTGGGTGACGAACGTCACCACACTCAGTGGCGAGATTGGCGCGCCGGGCATCAGCGACAACTCGTATCACATCGTCACGGGAACCGACTTTGGCAGCACGGGAAGCCTGAACAGCACGGCAATCTTGGACGGTTTTACCATCAGCGGCGGGAATGCCAATGGCGATTCTAACCTCAACTATGACATCGGCGGCGGGTTGTGCAATTGCGGAAATACCTATGGCAAGAGCGCCAGTCCCACCGTACGCAACATCATCTTTAGCAACAACGCCGCCTCGTATGCCGGCGGCGCGCTATTCAATTGGTACGGCAGCAGTCCCACGCTAACTAATGTCACGTTCAGCAATAACACCGCCGTATCGCTCGGGGGCGCAATGGACAACTACCGGCAAGCCAACCCGACGCTGACGAACGTGACCTTCATGGACAACACGACGAACGGATGGGGCGGCGCGTTGTCCGCGCGCGGCGCGGGAGGCGCGATCGAAGGCAGCAACCCGACGCTGATCAACGTTACCTTCACGCGCAATTCCGCCTGGGAGGGCGGCGCAATCCACCACGAGGAGAACAGCAACCCGGTTCTGACGAACGTTACGCTGGTCAACAACTCTGCCCGCAACGCCGGCGGCGCGATCTCCAACATCAACACAGGCACCCCAGGTGATTACAGCGGTTTCGCTTACGTGCGCAATAGCATCGTGTGGGGCAACACCGCGCCCACCAGTCCGCAAATCCAGAATGACCCCAGCGACAGCGCGCGCGTCATTTACAGCGATGTTCAGGGCGGCTATGCCGGCACGGGCAACATCAGTACCGATCCCTTGCTGGGCGTGCTCGGCAACTATGGCGGCGCGACGCAGACGATTCCCATTCTCGCCGGCAGCCCGGCGATTGATACCGCCAGCGACTCTGTCTGCCCCGCGACCGATCAGCGCGGCGTGTTGCGTCCGCAGGGCGCGCACTGCGACATGGGCGCGTACGAGTTCATACCTCAGATCTTTAAACTCGCGCCAAGTCCGATCACGTACACGATCGGCGCGACGATCACGTACGACATTCGCATCAACTTGGCGGAAGGCGTCACGCAAAACCTGGTCGTCACCGATACGCTACCTTCTGTCCCCGCCGGCGGCTTGGTGTACGTCAGTCATCAGGTCATCACGACGGCAGCGGCGAGCAACGGTCACTTGATTGCCGACTTTAACGGGACTGTCACGCCTTCGCCCATTTTCACGAACTCTAGCCCGACCCTGCTCTTTGACTTTGGCAGTCCGACAACGCCTACCGACAACGACCCGACGAACAAAGCGTTCCTGCTCCGACTCGTCGTACGCGTCGCGGATGTTCCCGGCAATCAAGCCGGCTCGACGCTCACCAATACCGCCGCGCTGCGTTACACCGGCGCGGACAACGTGTCTGGCGGATCGCAGGTGGTTACGGTCGTCGAGCCAAAGATGGAAATCGGCAAGACGATCACGCCGAACCGCGCCGCGGCAAACGATACGGTCACCTTCACGCTGGTCGTAACCAACTCCGGCACGAGCGCGGCGTACGATGTGATCGTCGGCGACCCCTTGTCGAACAACTATTTTACCGCGATCACGGAGGGAACGACGCCCACCGGCTTCACCTTTGGCAAGGTTCCGGGTCCCACCACGACAACCGTGCAGTACACCAACGGCACGCTCGCGGCGGGCGACAGCGCAACCTTCACGTTCAACGCGGCGCTGACCGCCGGCGCACCGCCGGACCTCGTCATCGCGAACACGGCGAGCATCACCCAAGCCAAAACCTTGCCCGCCGGCATTCCGAACGCGCGCAACGAGCCAACCGTGAGCGCGAGCGCGACGCTCACCGTCACGGTGCCCGACCTGGCGGTTACCAAGACCGATGGCGTGAATCGCGCTTTGCCCGGGCAAACTCTCGTCTATACGATCACCGTGTCTAACATTGGCGGACGCGACGCGACCGGCGTCGTGCTGACCGACACGATCTCGGCATACACGACGTTCGTGAGCGCGAGCGGCTCGTACAGCCGCAACGGCAATACGCTGACCTGGAGCGCGTTCGATCTGGGCTCGGGCTTGAGCACGACCCGGTGGGTCACCGTCACCGTGACTAGTCCCCTGTCGCCGAACGTGCTGTCCATCACCAACACCGCGCGCGCTGCGGACGATGGCGCGCACGGCGCCGATCCAACCCCGGCAGACGATATAGCCAGCGATACAGACCCAACGTTCTATCGTGATTACTTTCCATGGATCTCCCGGATGGCGCCTCCCACTCCCACGCCAACTCCAACGCGAACAAGTACGCCGACGCCATCTATCACGCCCACGCCGACGCCGACGCGCGTGATGATTGCGCCCCAGGGTATGGTCTCGGACCTGGCAAACGACCACCTGTACCTGGTCAGCAACGGCGATGGCTCGGTAGATATCTTTAAGGAGAGTACGCTCACTAACAACGCCTTGCCGCTCAAAAAAGTCGCCGTCGGCAGAGGCCCGTTTGGCATCGGCTTGATCAACAACAAGGTGTACGTTGCCAACTATGGCAGCGACACGGTCAGCGTGATTGACGTGACGAGCATGAACAAGACCAAAGATATCGCGCTCGGTACGTGCGGCAGGAATGGACAGAATGGGGGTCAGCCCGCGCACCTTGCGGTGGATTCGAACAACAACATGGTCTATGTCGCGCTGCACGCCTCCGCACGCGTCGCGGTGATTGACTCGACCGCCGATACCCTGGCGCAGTGTATCCCCGTCACGTCGGACGGCGCGAACTTTGGCGGGACGTTCGGGATCGCGGTGGACGCGTACTCTAGTTCAGTTTTCGTCGGCAATCGGGATACGTTCGACCTGTGGCGCATTGACGACCAAACGCACGCGGCGAGCCGGGTAAAGAACTTTGCGGCGGACGGGAACGGCGGCAGTCCGTTCTACATCGGCGTCAACGACAAGACCGGCAAGCTGTTCGTGATAGTGGGCTTTTACATCGGGGGCAACATGGTGCCAAATCGCTTGTACGTTTACGACATTGACGCCTCTGGCAATTTGCTGAACGAGACGGTCGTGTCGGTGGGCAATACGGATGACGGCGGCTATGTGCTGCAGAGTCAGTGTTCGGCGATGATCTTCATCGCCGAGATGGCGGACAATCAACTTCGCATTCTCAACGGCGATCTGACGCAATACGCGGCCCTTACGCCGTCCGGGGGGCTGATTGACAACGGACCGTTTGGCTTGCTTGAGAACGTCGTGTTAAGTCGAATCTACGTGAGCAACAAGACCGCCGGCACGCTGCGCGTGTTGAACGAATGTCCGGGACCGGTGGGGCCATCGAAACAGATCGTCGTGCCGACGCGCATCCGCGCGGCAACGTCACCCGCGCGCATCGCGACGCCTCTGCCGCGGACG
>DHFK01000195.1 GCA_002400365.1 Anaerolineales bacterium UBA4826
GTGAATTCAAATTCGTCGGTCTGGGGATAGCCCAGGTTCTTCGCCTGCGCGAATTTGTAGAGCGCGCCGTCGGTGTTGATCGGCATCCAGGTCAACTGCCTTGCCGCGTTGATCGCAGCAGTGGCGACCGGGTCGGACACGGGGAGCCAGCGCGCGCGATAGTCGTGCTGGAGCGCCGCGCGGAAATCGGCTTGCAGCGCGCCCTTGTCCGAGATGCTCCACTTGGGCTCGCCGGTCTGCCAGCGAAATAGACAGAGCGCTTGAATCGGCTGATGGGTTGACGCGGCGTTCCAGTCGTTGATTTCCTTGTACGCCGCCTGAATCCAGCCGAGGTTGCTGTTCTGCCACCAATCCGGGTCGGCGGATTGCGTCTCGGTAACAAAAACCGGAACCGTTTTTAGCGAGGTGGGCGTAGCGCCGAGGAAATCGCGGTACGTGCGGAATTGCGAATGATAATTCTGGAACGGCGCGCCCATTTTGTCTTCGCTGGAGATGAGCGCGGGGTTCATGCCGTGCGTGTAAGCGTGCAACGCCAACGCATCCGGCTTGGCGCCGAGTTGGGTGCACTGGGTCAGAATGTCCTGAAAGTACTTGACCCAATCGCCGGCGGGGTTGCCGGGATAGGTGGTCTGGTTGTTCCATGGCGCGGGCGCGGCGGGCACCACCCAATCGTCGGCGTGACCGGGCAGACGCTTGATGTGCGCGCGGCATTTGGCAAAGCATTGGGCGTACTTGTCCGGCGTGATCACCTCGCCGCCTTGCCCGTTGCTGTTGCCGGGGCGTTCCCAAGCCAGGTTCGTTTCGTTACCGATAATCCAGATGTTCGCGCCGGACGAACTCTGCACGAAATTTTCGACCTGGTCGGCGAAGGCGTCGTACTGCGCGGATTGCGGGAGCGTCCCTTCCGAGTCATAGCCGTTGTTGAGACGGACGATCACGCCCAAGCCCGCGTTCGCCAGCGCGGTGAAATTGCCGTCGGAATCCGGGGGATTGACCTTGACTGCGACGACCACCCAGCCGGTCTTGCCGGCGGCGCTGAGAAGCGCTTCGGCGCCGGGGTCGTGCATCCCAAAGATGTGTAGCGGAAGTTGGGGCATCGTGGTACCTCCTTGTAACACCCTTCATTCGCAAGTTTCGATGCCTAGATTGTAATGCGATAAAATCCGGGTGTCAAGGGGGGCGCACCTTGATCAATATCGCGCGCGCGGGCGCGCCGTCGCCGTGCTTGATTTTCAGCGGCAGACACGCCAGCGTGTAATTCCCCGGCGCAATGTCGTGCAGATTCAATCCTTCGACGATCACGACGCCGGCGCCGAGCAAAATCCGATGCGCGCGCGGCTCGGGCGCGCCGAACGCTTCCACGCTCAAGTAATCCACGCCGACCAGTTGGATGCCGCGAGCCACGATCCATTGCGCGGCGTCCCACGCGAGCGCGACGAAATCTTTTTGAAACCCCGCGCGTTCCCAAAGTGAGGAATTGCGCGTCTTGAGTAATATGCGGGTCGCGCGCGTGGGCAATTTGGCGCGCGCCAAATCCCGCGCGGTGACGGCCGATGCGACCCGCGTCAGATCCACGACGCGCGCCGGACCGTAAAGCGCGTTCAAATCGAGTTGGTCAATCGGCTTGCCGCCCGGAATAAAATGCGCCGGCGGGTCAACGTGCGTGCCGGTGTGATTGCCGAACGACAGCCGCGAGACGTTCGCCGCGTCGCCTTTGGCGATCCGCAATACTGGGTCAATCGTCACGGTCGGATCGCCGGGGTAGGTAGGCATGGTGGGTGAAATAGAAACGGAAATGTCGTGGATTTTCATTAGAGTCCGCCATTCATCTCAGCAGTGCCGCGAGGTCCGCCGGTTCTGTCACTGGCATCTGGCACGTGAAACTTTGACACACGTACGCCGTGGCACGATTCTTGAGCGACACGCGTGTGTGCAACAAAGGAATCGCCGACGCGTCACCTTCAATCGCGTAAGCAACCACCTGATTAGGGTGATACTCGCGAGAGACCACCTTCAGCAATTCGCGCGCGCCTTGCGGGTCGCCCACCATCGCGATTTCCTTCGGCTTGCCGAGCGCAAAATCGAGCGCGCACAGCCACTGCGCGAATCCCGTTGGCGCAACTGCCAAGGCGTGCTGGACCAATTGCAGCGCGCGTTCTGCCGCTTCGGTGTAACCGCGCTCACCCGTGTACGCGCCGAGTTTGAGCAACACGGTTGCCGCCATCGCGTTGCCCGAGGGGACGGCATTGTCTTGAACATCTTTGGGCCGCGTTACCAGTTTTTCCGCCGCGCGGCTCGTATCGTAAAATCCGCCGCGCGGGTCGGAGAAAAGTTCGAGCATCGTATCCGCGAGTCCGCGCGCGGCGATGAACGAGCGCTCGTCAAAGGTGGTTTGATACAACGCCAGCAAACCCTCGATCAAATTGGCATAGTCTTCCAAAAACCCGTCGATGCGCACCGTTCCATCTTTCCACGAACGCTGCAGTCGCCCGTTGTTATCGCGCAGTTCGGTGAGAATAAAATCGGCGTTGCGCTCTGCCAGCGCGCGATAGTCGTCACGGCCGAGCGCCCGCGCCGCTTCGGCGAACGCGGCGAGCATCAACCCGTTCCAACTCGTCAGCACTTTTTCATCCCGTGCCGGCTTGACGCGTTGTTCGCGGGCGATGAATAATTCGCGCCGCGCTGCGTCCAAGCGCCGCTCGACTTTGGACTTGTCGCGATGATACATCGCCGCGATCACATCGAAATCGCGCGCAACCTGCAAGATGTTCTTCCCCTCAAAGTTTCCTTGCGCGGTCACACCGTAGGCGTCCATGAACATTTGCGCGTCATCTCCAAGCGCGGCGCGAATTTCATCGCGAGTCCAAACGAAAAACTTTCCTTCGTGCCCTTCCGAATCGGCATCGCTGCTAGAGAAAAAACCGCCGCGCGCGTGGGTCATCTCGCGGGCGACGTAGTCGAGCGTCTCTTCCGCGGTGCGCCGATAAGAATCATGGCGCGTCATCTGCCAGGCGTGCAGGTATACGCGCGCGAGTTGCGCATTGTCATAGGTCATCCGCTCGAAATGGGGCGTGCCCCAAACCGCGTCCGTCGCATAGCGGTGAAAGCCGCCGCCGAGTTGGTCGTAGATTCCGCCGCGCGCCATTTTGTCGAGCGTCCGCGTGATCATCTTGAGGACGAGTTCATCGCGCGTGGCGACATGGCGGCGGATGAGAAATTCAATCGTCATCGGCTGTGGAAATTTTGGCGCGTCGCCCCAGCCGCCGTTCTCCCAATCGAACTGGCTATAGATTTTGTCGGTCGCTTCGCGCAGGATGTTCGGATCGAGCGGCGCATCGGCTTTCAGGTTCGAGGGCAAGTCACCCGCTTCGAGATATTGTCGAAGCCGCGCACTGCCGCGCAGAACCTCAGCGCGTTGATTTTTCCACGCCTGCGCGAGACTGAGCAACACCTCGCGGAACGCGGGCAGCCCGTGGCGTCGCGTGTCGGGAAAATACGTGCCTCCATAAAAGGGCACGCCCTCGGGCGTGAGAAACACGCTCATGGGCCAGCCACCTTGCCCAGTCATCGCGACGACTGCGTTCATGTAGATCGAATCCAGGTCGGGACGTTCTTCGCGATCAACCTTGATGGCGACGAACGATTCGTTCAGGAGCGCCGCCGTCGCGGCGTCTTCGAACGATTCGCGCGCCATCACGTGACACCAATGACACGCCGCGTAGCCGATGCTGAGAAAAATCGGTTTGTCTTCCGCGCGCGCCTTTTCTAGCGCCGCGCTGCCCCACGGATACCACTCGACGGGATTGTGTGCGTGCTCGAGTAAGTATGGACTGGTTTCTTGAATGAGACGATTCGGCATTCGATCCACACCCTTTCTAGTCCCACGCGTCTGCCATACGCGTCCCGCGCCAAGCACGTTGAACCCTGCCGCTCTGTTGGGAATGACGCGCGCATCGGTGGCGTTGGCGTATTGGCGGCATTGTAGCACAGACGCGGGGTGCGGCGCAAGTCGTCGTGCGTCTCCTCGTGTGTCCGGACTCGATCTTTTTGTTTTCGATCAAAATTGTCCCGGTTTTGTTCGTGGGTATTCGGCGCGAAGCGATGGACTTGTGAGAGGAGAACGCGCTTTTGACCGGTCTTTGACCGTTCTCGGACTGGAGAGTGCGAAAATAATGGCAAGCCGTGTTGGATGAGGGTCGAATCGTGCACATTCCATTCCGAAACTTGGCGGCGCAGTTTTTTTGCGCCATTCTTCTTGCCGTCGCGCTGACCGCATGTGGTGGGGCGACCAGGGACCTTGATTTCCGTTTCAAGGATGTGGAGCCGGCGTCGGTCCCCTCGTATTCCCCGGACAATACCAAGCCCTTACGGGTAGCGGTGGCTGCCGTCATCTCGCCCAAAGGCACTGTCGAAAGCTATGGTGATCTGCTTGGTTACCTCAGTCGCAAACTGAATCGCCGCGTCGAACTCGTCCAGCGCCAAACCTACGCGGAAGTGAACGACCTTATCAAGAACGGTAATGTTGACTTGGCGTTTGTCTGTACCAGCGCCTACGTCGTCGGGCAACGGGATTTCGGGATGGAGCTATTGGTCGCTCCACAGGTCAATGGCGAAACCGTGTACTACTCACTCCTCATCGTGCCTGCCGATAGTCCCGCGCGCTCGATGGCTGACTTGCGCGGCAAGGTCTTTGCCTTCACCGATCCAATGTCGCTCACCGGGCGGGTGTATCCCACCTCGTTGGTGATCTCACTCGACCCTTCGGCAGGCTCAGGGCAGGCTCTCGCGCCGGAGACCTTTTTCGGGCGCATCTTTTTCACGTACAGCCATGACAATGCCATCAAGGCGGTGGCGAACAAAGTCGCCCAAGGCGCGAGCGTGGATAGTCTCGTATACGATTATCTCGTCGCCCGCGACCCAGGCATCGCCAGCCGCACGCGGGTCATTCATCGTTCGCCGGCGTTTGGGATCCCGCCGGTCGTCGTCAACCCCAACCTCAGTCCGCAATTGAAAGAGACCTTGCGCGAGCTATTGATGCAAATGATTTACGATTCTGAGGGTCAGGCGATGCTGCGGAACTTGATGATTGAGCGCTTTGTCACCGTTTCCGATCGCATCTACGATTCCGCCCGCGCGCTCGAATTGCAGGTGAATACTGCGCCATGAAATTCTCACCCCGACTGCGCGCGTGGCTCCTCCGTCCCGGCGTGCGTATCAAAATGATGGGCATCGTCCTCGCGCTGGTGCTGCTCCTGGGCTTGAGCATCATGGGCGAAGTGCGCGTAAACATGACGACCGCGCTCACGGCGCGCCTCGAAGAGCGCGGCGTTTCGATTGCGCGCGACCTCGCCGCACATTCGACCGACCTCATCCTAGTCAACAACACGTACGCGCTCCACGAACTCATCAAAGACACGATTCAAAACAACAGCGATTTGCGGTATGCCTTCATCCTCGACCAAAACGATCGCGTCCTCGTCCACTCGTTCGAGCAGGGTTTCCCACGGGGGCTCAACGAGAAGAATAGGGTCGCTCCGAGCGAGCGCGCCCATACGGTGATCTTGGCGAGCGATGAGGGCCCGATTCACGATGTCGCCGTCCCCATTTTCGATGGACGCGCGGGGATCGCGCGCGTGGGGCTGACTGAACAGAGCGTCCATTCCGCCGTGGACGAATTGACGCGAACCATGGTGCTCACGACGTTTGCCGTGTCGCTCCTGGGCATCGGCGCAGCGTATCTGCTCACGCTGATTCTGACTCGTCCGATTTTGACCCTTGTCCAAGTGACCCAAGCGGTCGCGCGTGGCGACTTGACGCGTCAAGCGCCACCCTGGGGCGACGACGAGATCGGGCAACTCTCGACGGCCTTCAACCGCATGACCGCCGAACTCGACCAGACGCAACGCGCCATGTTCCAAAGAAATCGCGAACTCGCCGCGCTCAATGCCGTGGCGAATGCGGTGAACGCGCCCGCGCCGCTCGCCGAAACGCTCGACGGCTCCTTGCGCGCTCTGCTCCAATCGCTGGACGTGCCGGTCGGTTGGGTATTTTTGCTCGATCGTGAGGGCGGTCGCGTGCAGCTAACCAGTTGGGTCGGTCTCCCCATTGAAATCGGCGAGCGCGAAGTTGAAATCGGTTTGCACGGATGCCCCTGCACGGTGGCTTTGCGGAACAAGCAATCCATCGTCGTCACACCCTTGCCGGAGCGCTGTCCGCTTCGCGAGGGTCGTCTAGATGGCGGACAAGGCGTGACCGCGCACGTCACGGTGCCAATTCTGTCGCATGATCGCGTATTGGGTGTGGTGGGTGTGGCAAGCACGAACGCGCAGGTATTTAGCGCGGATGAGGTCAAGTTGCTCGAAGCCGTCGGACAGCAACTGGGGGTCGCGGTCGAGAACGCGCGTCTGTGGGACGACTTGCGCGACAAGGAACGCGTCCGCGGGCAACTGCTCGAAAAGATCATCCGTGCGCAAGAAGAGGAGCGCAAGCGGATTGCGCGCGAACTGCACGATGACACGGGACAGGCGATCACCTCGTTGATGGTCGGCTTGCGAGCGGCAAGTGACGTGTGCGATCTGCCTGTCCGCGAGCGTCTGACCACCGTGCGCGAGATTGCCGCACAGACGCTAGAATCGGTCAAACGCTTGGCGCGCGAACTACGCCCGGCCGTGTTGGACGACCTGGGACTCGCGGCGGCACTCGAGCGATACATCGCGAACTACCGCGCCAACTTTAACTTGAATGTGGATTTGCAGATGACTGGCTTCCACAACAGCCAGCGTCTGCCTGCCCAGGTCGAACTGACGCTCTATCGCGTGATCCAAGAAGCCTTGACGAATATCGCCAAGCACGCGCACGCGCGGAACGTGAGCATTGTGGTGGAGCGCAAACGCGGAACGGTGATCGCCGTCGTGGAAGACGACGGTCAAGGTTTCGACGTCCGCGCCCTCCTGGATTCGCCGCACGATGAGACGAAATTGGGGCTGCACGGCATGCGTGAACGCGCGGAACTCGTCGGCGGACGATGGCAGCTGGAATCCACGGTTGGATCAGGGACGAGCGTCTTTGTGGAGATACCGATTGCGTAATGCGTGCGGTGTAAACGGTACACGAATACGCAGCACGTAGCAGGAAACAGATGATGAACAAAGTGCGAATTGTGCTTGCCGACGACCATGCGGTTCTGCGGACGGGTCTGAAGATGCTCTTAAACGCGCAAGAGGATTTGGTGGTGGTGGGAGAAGCCACGGATGGACAACAGGCGATTGCCGTGGTGGACACGCAATCGCCCGACCTGCTTATCCTCGATATCAGTATGCCGAAAACCGATGGTTTGCAGGTCTTGCGTCACGTCAAACGCACTCACCCCAATCTGCGTGTCCTTGTGCTGACGATGCACGAGGAAGAGGACTATATGCGGCGGGCACTGGAAGCCGGTGCCGCAGGTTATTGCCCCAAGAGCGCGGCGGATGCCGAATTGATTTCCGCAATCCGCGCGGTGATGCGGGGTAATGTCTATATCCATCCCTCGCATGCAAAATTGTTGCTCAATCAAATGATTCCTACCGCGGGCGAAGCGGGCGAGACCTCCACCGCGCTGAGCGAGCGTGAAGAAACGGTGCTCAAACTCGTCGCGCTGGGGCATACGAATCAGAAAATCGCGTCCGAGTTGTCGGTGAGTGTCAAGACGGTCGAAAGTTATCGAGCGCGCGGGATGGAAAAGTTAAGACTCACGAGCCGCGCCGCGCTCGTCCGGTATGCGCTGCAAGAAGGATGGATGACAGAGTAGTTGCCTGCCTGTCAGGTTTTACCTCGCAAGTAGAGTGAAAAGATAGGGTTTTTCCCCGCAAAAAAGCAAAATCTCTGGGGTTTTCCCTGCTACCCAGTCCTGGGAACTCGTCGTAAAATGAAGGCGGTCATGTGGAATGAACCACAGGCCGCTTTTTTGATTGACCGGAGATTGGAAACTGGAGATTAGAAGTTAGACGATCGCTGCAACCGGGGTTGCCCAATTTCCAACTTCCGACTCTTGGGAGGTACAGGTATGCCTGTCACGACCGAAAAACTCGTCGAGTTTATCGTGAGCGGCGCGCCTGTGGGAACGCCTGAAGACCCACTACTCAGGATGCAACAAGACCTGAAACGCGCCCTGAAGAAACCGCTCGAACAGCGCCGCTGGATCATGGCGATTGATCTGCGGAAATGCGTCGGCTGTTCGGCATGCACGATCGCGTGCGTCGCCGAAAACAAACTACCGCCCGGCGTGGTCTATCGCCCCGTGATGGACGAAGAGATCGGCACGTATCCGAATGTGACGCGTCGTTTCCTGCCGCGCCCCTGTATGCAGTGTGACGAGCCGCCGTGCGTGAACGTCTGTCCCGTGCAAGCGACGTTCAAGCGCGCCGATGGGATTGTCGTGATCAATTACGACGACTGCATCGGCTGTCGCTATTGCATTACCGCGTGCCCGTACAATGCGCGCACTTTTGATTTTGGTGGGTTCTATTCGAAAGGAACGCCGGCACAGGGACCTTCCATCATCGGACAGGTCAAGACCATCGCGTACGAAAAGGCGGATAGTTTCGAGTACGGCAAGGCATGGCCACGGGGACAGGGTAGTTCGCCCGTAGGAAACGTGCGCAAGTGTACATTCTGTTCACACCGTCTCAACGCAGGAATGTTGCCGGCTTGCACGACCACGTGCATCGGTCGCGCGACGTTCTTCGGCGATGCCAACGATGCGGGGAGTCTGGTTTCCGAACTCATCGGCTCAACCCGCATGATCCGCCTGAAAGAAGAGATGGGCACCGAGCCAAAAGTGTACTACCTGATCTAGTCGCCGCGGGTGTCCGTCCGACAATTCAGGACTAAAAGGTGAAACATGAATTACAAGACACTTCGATTGCCCCTGTGGGGGCTGTCTATCATCGCTTTGTTGATTGGTGCGTGGGGCGCCTACGAACGGATCACGGTCGGTCACGAAAGCACCGCCTATGGCAGTTACGTCGTGTGGGGCTTGGGTGTGGCGATGTATCTCTACTTTGTCGAACTGGCTGCGGGCGCGCACCTCTTCGCCACGATGGAATTCATCTCCGGCTACAAGCCGTTTCTCCGGCTGTATCGCTTGGCGCTCGCGGTGGCGCTCGCGGCGATTGTCGGTGGGCTGCTCAACATCTGGTCTGACCTGGGCCGACCGGAACGTTTCTGGGAAGTTTATCTGCGACCCAATCCGAATTCCGTGATGGCGTTTATGGTCTGGGCGTATACGTTGTTTATTGTCGTCCTCTTGGCGCAAATGCTCATCGAATTCCGCCCGGAGTGGATGCGCGCATTGGGCAAGACCTACTCGAGCCAGACACAAATGCGCGACCGAAAGATCCTCCGCATACTCATGATCCTTAGCGTGCCGATGGTGATCGCGTTCAGCGGCGGCGTCGGTGCCTTGTTCGGCGTCCAGGGGGCACGCCCATACTGGCATGTCGGAATGTACCCGGTTGCATTCATCGTTACCGCACTAGTCTCGGGTGCCGGGATGATGACCTTCCTGGCTGCCTTTTTCATCCCAGATCACGACGAAGAACACCAAGGTTTGATGAGTGCCTTGCGACGCCTCCTGGCGATTTTCCTGGTCGCCGAAGGGCTGTTCGTCTTTGCCGACTATTCGATAAGTCTCTATGGTGCGCTGCCTCCGAACGTGGCGGCGATCAGGCAGGTCCTGACCGGTCAATACTGGTGGGCGTTCTGGATCATCCAAGTGCTCATCGGCATGGTGATCCCTTTTGTCATCGCGGTCACGCCAGGTCTCGGTCGGAATACTGTGCTGACGGGCTTGGCGGGCATCCTGGTGGTCTTTGGTTTTGTCGCCGTCCGCATCAATGTGGTCTTGCCAGCCCTTACGGTCCCGGAGATCGAAGCGCTCCGGACCGCCTTCGCAGATCCGCGACTTGGATTTACCTACTTCCCCAGCGTGGGAGAATGGGCGTTGGCGATCGGCATCACGGGTGTTGTCGCTACGCTATTTCTGCTGGCGTATGAGCGCTTGCCGCTACTCAAGACGGAGGTTGCATAATGGACAAGCCAAGGGCTATGGAAACCAAACAGAGCGTCGCAGTAACGCGCCGCGATTTCCTGAAAATCTCTGCCTTCCTCGGCGGCTCGGCCGTGCTCGCGTCACAGTTCAATCTTGCGTGGGACGTGTTGCATAGCCGCGCTGAGGCAGCCGCCGAGCAAGTGTACCCCCTCGCGAATCCGGCGAACATCATTTACAGCGCGTGCCAGCAGTGCAACACCAATTGCGGGATCAAAGCCAAAATCGTGAACGGAGTCGTCGCCAAGATTGACGGCAATCCGTACAATCCGTTCACGCTCAATCCGCACATCGCCTACAAGACACCGCTCGCGGACGCGGCGACGATTGACGGCGGCATCTGCCCCAAGGCGCACGCCGCGATCCAGACCACCTATGATCCGTACCGCGTGGTCAAGGTGTTGAAGCGCGCCGGTAAGCGCGGCGAGAACAAATGGCAAAGCGTGTCCTTCGATCAAGCGGTCGGCGAGATTGCGGCGGGCGGCAAGTTGTTCGCGAACGTCGCGGGCGAAGAGAACCGCGAGGTCACCGGTCTCAAAGACATCTGGGCGCTGCGCGATCCAAAATTGGCGGCGGCCATGGCGGATGCCGTGAAAAAGATCGTCGCGGAAAAGGACGCGGAAAAGAAAAAGGGACTGGTCGCCGATTTCAAAACGAAATTCGCATCCGACTTGGGCAAACTGATTGATCCCGATCACCCCGACCTGGGGCCCAAGAACAACCAAATGGTGTTCGTGTGGGGTCGTCTGAAAGGTGGCCGCTCCGATTTTATCAACCGCTTTACAAAGGACGCTTTCGGCTCGACGAATGCGCACGGGCACACCACCGTCTGCCAGGGTTCGCTCTACTTTAGCGGCAAAGCGATGAGCGAGCAGTTCGCGGCGGGCTCCTTCAGCGGTGGCGACAAGTTCTACTGGCAAGCCGATCTGGAGAATACCGAGTTCGTGATCTTTGTCGGTTCGTCGCCATTTGAAGGGAACTATGGTCCCTCGAATCGCGCCCCGCGCATCACGAACGGCTTGGCAAGCGGTCGCTTGAAATATGCCGTGATTGATCCGCGCCTGTCGAAGGTCGCATCCAAAGCGTGGAAATGGATGCCGAACAAACCCGGCACCGAAGGCGCGCTCGCGCTTGCCTTGATTCGCTACGTCATCGAAAACAAAAAGTATGACGAAAAATTCCTGCGCGCCGCGAATAAAGCGGCGGCGACCGCAGCCGGCGAAGCGTCGTGGGGCAATGCCACCTGGCTCGTGAAAATCGACCCTTCGACAAGCTCAGGGGGTGCGCCCACGGTCTTTTTGCGCGCGTCCGAAGCCGGAATCGCGACCAAGGACAAGGGCAAGGACAAGGACGGTAAAGAGATCGACGTCTGGAAAGTGGACGCCCGGGAATTCACTTTCGATCCTCTGGTCGTTCTGAAAGACGGCAAACCGGTCGCGTTCGATCCGAACGACGACAAAAACGCCGTCGTGGGCGATCTCGACGTAGCTACCAAAGTGAACAACCTCGCGGTGAAATCTGCATTCCATATTCTCACCGAATCGGCGCAGCAAAACGATTTTGCGAAATGGGCGGAGATGGCGGGCGTGGATGCGCGTGACCTGGAAGAGGTCGCGCGGGAATTCGTCTCTCACGGCAAGAAAGCCGCCGCAGACATTCATCGCGGCGTCTCACAGCACACGAACGGCTTTTACAACGTGATCGCGTGGAATTCGCTCAACCTCTTGCTCGGCAACTATGATTGGAAAGGCGGCATGGTCAAGGTCGCGACCTACGATACGGGTGGGAGCAAGGCGGATGGTCCTTTCAACATCTCGAAACTCACGCCAGGCAAAGCCGTCCCGTTCGGTCTCTCGATCATTCGTCACGATGCCAAGTACGAGGAATCCACGCTCTTTGCGAATTATCCGGCAAAGCGCAACTGGTACCCGCTCGCGTCCGACATCTACCAGGAACTCATCCCCTCGATGGGCGACGCATATCCGTATCCGGTCAAAGCGCTTTTCATCTACATGGGTTCGCCGATCTACTCGCTGCCCGCCGGACACGCGCTGATCGAGATTCTCTCCGACCCCAACAAGATTCCGCTGGTCATCGCGAGCGACATCACGGTGGGTGAGACCTCGATGTATGCCGATTACATCTTCCCCGACCTCACCAATCTCGAGCGCTGGGAATTCACCGGCTCACATCCTTCGATGACGGTGAAAATACACCCGGTCCGCCAACCGACCATCGCGCCACTTGTCGAAACGGTCAAGGTGTTCGGGCGCGAGATGCCGATCAGTCTAGAATCCATGATCCTGGGCTTGGCAGAAAAACTGAATCTGCCGGCTTTCGGTCCCAATGGATTCGGCGAAGGCAAACCGCTCACGCACATGAACGACTTGTATCTGCGGATGGTTGCGAATCTCGCGTTCGGCGAAAAGAATGACGGCTCGGATGCGGTGCCAGATGCGGACGATGCCGAAGTGAAACTCTTCATGGACGCGCGCCAACACCTGCCCAAGACCGTGTTCGATCCAGATGCCTGGAAAGCGCTGGTCGGCGATGCGCTGTGGCGCAGAGTGATCTTTGTCTTGAATCGCGGCGGTCGCTTCCAGGACTATGCCAAGATCTATGATGGCGAAAGGGTGGCGAACAAGTACGCCAAACTGATCAACCTCTATCAGGAGAAAACCGCCAAAGTCAAACACGCGATGACGGGCAAGGCGCTGCCGGGCTATCCGACCTATGTTGCCCCAGGACTCGATGTGCTTGGTCAACCGCTGCCGGACGAACAGCAGGGCTTTGATCTTTGCATGATCACCTACAAAGAAGTTCACATGACCAAGTCGCGCACCGCGACGAACTACTGGCTCCTCGCGCTCCAGCCGGAGAACGCCGTCTTGATGAACGCGCAGGACGCCGCGAAACGCGGCTTGAAGAATGGCGATCAAGTGCGCGTCGTCTCGGCGACGAATCCCAACGGCGAATGGGACCTGCGGAATGGACGCAAGGTGCCCATCGTCGGCACACTCAAAGTGATCCAGGGCATTCGTCCCGGCACGGTGGCGTTCTCGCTCGGCTACGGGCATTATGCCTACGGCGGGGTGGACGTGTTGATCGATGGACAGACGATCAAGGGCGATGTCCGCCGCACGCGTGGCTTGCACGCGAATGCCGCGATGCGCGTCGATCCTTACTTGAAGAATACGACGCTCGTGGATTCGGTCGGCGGCAGCGCGGTGTTCTACGATACACGCGTCAAGGTTGTCAAGGCATAAAATCGTAAGGCGTGTCGGGTGATGAATGCGGCACGCCTGGTTGCGGCAAGATGAGCCAAGGATTATCGCGGCGAGAGTTGTTTGCGCTTTTGGCGCGTCCCCTAACCCGCACACGATGGCGCGTAGTGGCAAATGAACAGCGCCTCCACAATTTGACTGAAGCCAGCCAAGCCCTGCCAAATTCCGCGCGGGAATGTGCGCGATGTTATGCGCCTCTTGCGCCGGAAGGGGACGACCTGCTGTGCCCCGCGTGTACCGAACTCGCGGCAAAGGAGCGCGATCTCCTCGCCGAACTTTACAAGTGAATCCGTAATTCTCCGAGTGGGTTGGGCTACCGATCTTCTAGATCCACGCCCTGCCCACCGAACCCTGCAGAAGGGGACTGTCGGCATTTGTCGCCGATCAGTCGTGGGTAGGGAAGGAAACGCCCCTGCCTCCGCGTCTTTGGAAAGGAGAATTCTGGCGAAAGACGCCACGTGTTTGCGTTGCCAGTCTCTTTTCCGAGACTGGCAATTTTGTTTTGAGGTGAAGAAAATGTCTGACCTGCAAACGCTGCTGTCAGAAGCCATGGGACGACACCACGATCGGCTTTGTCCGCGTCAAGTGCTCGGCGTGCGGATGGGTATGTACGCCGCCGAACTCTTTGACCTCGCTCTGCCTCAAGCCGACAAACGCCTTTTCACTTTTGTCGAAACCGATGGCTGCTTTGCGGATGGGGTCGCCGTGGCGACCGGATGCTGGATCGGCAACCGCTCGATGCGGGTGATGGATTATGGCAAGACCGCGGCGACGTTTGTGGATACAGTGACCCAGCGCGCGCTGCGCGTGACTCCGAGTCGAGAAGCCCGCACGCTCGCGGTGCGTTACGCGCCCGATGCGCCCGACCGCTGGCACGCGCAACTTGCTGCCTACCAGGTGATGCCAGCCCAAGAATTGCTCGCGGCGGAACCGGTCACGTTGACCGTCTCGCTCGCCGCAATCATCAGCCAGCATGGGCTACGTGTCATCTGCAATCGCTGCGGCGAAGATATTATTAACCAGCGCGAGGTACGGCGGAACGGCCAAGTCCTGTGCCGTGCGTGTGTGGGCGATTGCTACTATGACTGCGCGCAAGCGCTGCNNGAAGCGTGCAATTTCCGCTGCATCTATTGCGCGCCGAACGGACATGGGCGCATTCCTGCGCCAGGCCTGACCCCGGACGAAATTGCGCGGATCGTACGCGCGGCGGTCGCATTAGGCATTACCAACGTTCGGCTGACCGGTGGAGAACCACTGCTACGGCGCGACATTGTGGAGATTGTCCACGCGATTCTGGCGATTGATCGCATCCGTGATCTGGGCTTGACGACGAACGGATTCCGGTTGACGGAGTTGGCTCGTCCGCTCGCTGAGGCTGGCTTGCGCCGCATTAACATTAGTCTCGATACTCTGCGGCGCGATCGATTCATGCGCATCGTTGGCGTGGATGCCTTTGACACGGTCTGGGGCGGTATTCAAACTGCCGAACAAGCGGGATTCGCGCCGCTCAAGATCAACGTCGTGGTGCTGCGTGGAATCAATGACGACGAGGTGGTTGATTTTGCACGGCTGACCCAGGATCACCCCTGGCACATCCGCTTTATTGAATTGATGCCGGTCGGAATGACCGACACGGCTCGCGCGTTCTTCGCGCAGCACTTTATGGCTGCTAACGAGATCCAAGCGCGGTTGCCGCAAATGGAACCGATTCCAGCGCCGCGCGGGAACGGACCGGCACGAACTTGTCATCTACCCAATGCGCAAGGGACCGTCGGTTTCATTGCACCTGCGAGCGATCATTTCTGCGGCGTGTGCAATCGCATTCGGGTCACCGCGCGCGGCGAAGCGCGTTCCTGCTTGTTCGGAGAGCAAGGAATAGATTTGCGCGGTGCTCTGCATGGCGCCTCGACGGACCTGCAACACCTACTCGCGCGCCTAGTCGCGACGAAGCCGGAGCGCCATCCGCCGGATATTGATTTCGGAATCCGTGCCAGGGCGATGTCCGAAATCGGCGGATAATTTTGGAAAGATGCGGACGAGAGATCACTTGCGCAAACATCTCCCGCCAATGTCGCGGAATAAGGAACCGTCCCAACACTTTTGATTGACACGACTGGGAATGTATGGTACAGTCCGAGTGAAAGGACGAAGGATGAAGGCAGAAGGCAGAAACCTGCTCACGCTCGCGCTCGCGCAAATTGATCTTGCGCTCGGCGAGCCGGCGCGCAACCTGGCAAGCGCGCGCACACACATCAGTGAAGCGAAAGCGCGCGGCGCGGAGATCGTCGTGCTGCCGGAGTTGTGGAGCAGCGCGTACGATCTCGAACATGCCGCGGCGCACGCGTCCGCGCTGGACGGCGGAATGTTCGCGGCGATGGCGAATCTCGCGCGCGCAAACCAGATCGCCATCGTTGGCTCGCTGCTCGAAGCGCGCGCGGGTCGGGTGTACAACACCGCGACGTTTTTCGATGCGCACGGCGATCGCGTGGGCGCGTATCGGAAACTCCACCTCGTTCCGATGCTCGACGAAGACAAGTTCCTCACGGGCGGCGACGACGCGCGGGTGTTCGATGCGCCTTTCGGCAAGTTCGCGCTCGGCGTTTGCTACGATCTCCGTTTCCCCGAACTCTGGCGGCATTACGCGCTCGCTGGCGCGCGCGTTGTCTTTCTCCCTGCGGAATGGCCCCAGAAACGCATCGCGCACTGGCGCGCGCTCTTGCCCGCGCGTGCGCTCGAGAATCAGATGTTTGTGGTTGGCTGCAATCGCGTGGGGACGAGCAAGGGCGAGACGTTCGGCGGCGATTCGATGATCGTCAACCCGTGGGGCGAGATTCTCGTCGAAGGGGATGACCACGCGGCATTGCTCTTGGCGCAGATTGATCTCGATCTGGTGGACGATGTGCGGCAGCGCGTGCCGGTGTTTCGGGATCGGCGGGCAGAAGTGTACGGCAAGTGGCAATCGCAGTGAATAGAGATATAATCGTGGACGAGACTGTTTTCGAGAGTCAGCCCGCCTCGGGCGCGCGTTGGTCGGATTTGGATGCCGCGCGTCTGCGTGACTATTTTCGTTTGCATATGCCGCGTGCGGAATCGGTAGAAACAGGTTTGACGGAATTGGCAGTCGCCTCTGGGTTTGCGACGGTTTCCGCTGGTCAAACGCTTCCAACTATTGCGGGAATGGTGCTCTTTGGGCGCGAGCCGCAACGTTACAACGCAAGTTGGGGCATCACCGCGATTCGCATTCGCGGCAAGGAACTGAATCGCAATCACGTCGTGGATCGGCGGGAATTGACGGGCTCGGCGGACGCGTTGATCGAAGCCGCCTTGCGCTTCGTGACCGACCACATGCAGGTGGCATATCAGTTTGACCCGACCAGCCCACGCCGCACAGAAATACCCGAATACGCGCTGGACGCAGTGCGCGAACTCGTTGCGAATGCAGTCGCGCATCGCGACTATCAACCCTCTGAACAAATCCAATTACGCATCTTCGATGATCGGTTGGAGGCGCAAAATCCTGGTGGGTTGCTGGCAGGACTCACGCTCGAGGATGTTTTGCGCGGCGGCATCGCGCGGCGGCGTAACGAGGTGATTTCGCAAGTCTTGCATCGTTGGGGATACGTCGAGAGAATCGGCTTTGGGTTAGTGTTCATCCAGCAGCGCACGCGCGAGTTGGGCGCAGGCGCGCCGCGCTTTGAGGCGACGGCGGCGCGGTTTGTGGTGAGGATTCCGTCGAATAATCGAGGGGCTGGATAATCGCGTATTGAATCGAATTGTTGATCTCGCCATAAAGCACAAGGAACGCTTGTTGGAGGTTTGGAATGAGTACTTCGGCCGTTAAGACCGCAATCCCGATGCATCTGGGCGTCTCACGAGTTGCCAAGAGCGTGCGTTTCACTGATGCCATGCTGTACATCGCGCTTGCCGATGGGCGAGAAATCGGTGTGCCGCTGTCGCGGTTTCCGTGGTTAGCGCAAGCCGCGCCCGCGCAGCGCGCCAAGTGGCACATTGAGCCGCGCGGGTTTGCGGTGTACTGGGATGATTTGGATGACGGGATCGAAGTGGATCATTTGATGGAATAACTGCCACAAGAAGGCGAATCACAGCGTGACTGCTCAGGTTGTCATTCTGAGGAGCGGTTTTTGCGACGAAGAATCTCGCAATTCGCTAGTAGCGAGATGCTTCGCGGAGTTTACACTGAGCAAAGCGAATGTGCTCAGCATGACAGCGGGCTGAGTAGACGCATCACAGCGCACGCGCGAGTT
>DHFK01000150.1 GCA_002400365.1 Anaerolineales bacterium UBA4826
CGATTGCCGATTGCCGATTGGGGTTGAGTTGGGAAATCGAAAATCGGCAATCGAAAATCAAAAATTCCGTCCGTATTCTATCTGAATCAACAAAAAACACAACTGGTGATTCCATATCTCTCCACAGAGAACACAGAGATCACAGAGAACCAATATTTTCGCGCAGCGTCTGTGTTCCCTGTGCGCTCTGTGGCTGTTTGGGCTTAGGTAATCACCAGAAAACACAAGCACTAGCGCGCCGCGCTCTCAATCTTCGCCAGCGGCACGCGGTCTGCGCCGGTCTCGCCGACGACGAGACGTACGCCGGTATCCGCGCGGTACATTCCAACGACAAGCGTGTACTCGCCGGGCGCGAGATTGGGCGGCAAATCGAGCAGGTACGGATCGGCGATCACTTCGCCGTATACCCAACTCGTCGTCGGCGCAGCGCCAGCGCCTGGCTCGCCGTCGCGCTGCGCGACGATTGCGCCCGACGCGTCCAGCAGATGTGCGAAAACGGTATAGCGTTCGTCAATCCGACCCGCCAATTGCCAGTACAACGTCAATCGCAGCGGCGTTCCCGGTTTGACCGCCGCCAGATCATAGCCCAGCAACTGGATGCTGTCCCCAAGCGTCGCTTGTACCGGAAACTGAGGCGACGGCAAATCAAAGCGATGCGCGCGTGTGGTCATCTTAACTGTTGCCAAGCGAACCGCGTGCGCGAGCATATTGCCCGGCGCGACGATGCCCTTGATCGTCAGGTCGCGCGTCGCGGCAGTCGTCTGCAAAGGAATCGTCTCATCCGATTGCTCGTCGGTCACGAACACGAACATACTTGCTTCGCCGGCAACCGCTTCCGCAGCAATCGTCACCCGGAACTTGTCGAGCCAGATGTCGCCCGCGTCCCACGCGTGTGTGGGGAACGCCGCGTTCGCGGGGCGATGGATGTCCGACGCGCGCCCTCCGCCCGCGGAATCGAAAACGAGAACGTGAACGCGATAATCGCGCGTCGGTTTTGCTTGCGCTTGCCAGTACAATGTCAGCGGCAATGAATCGCCCGCCGCGATTTCGTCGGGGACACCCGCAAAACCGACCAGCGCGATTTCGTTCCAGCGCGCGTCGAACACATTCGGGAGCGTCGGGATAGCGCGTTTGCCCGGTTTCACAACCAAAACCTTGCCCAGCGCGAGCGCTTGTCCGCGCCGATTGTCCGGCGCGACGATGTGCGCCGCGCTGCCGCTCTTGGAATCATACAACACGATCCGAATCGCGTACTCGCCGGGCGGCACGCCGGCGGGCATCAGCAACGCGTGGTCGTCGCGCACGCGCTGCCCCGGCTGCCACGCCGACGTCGGCAGCGTTCCACTCGCGGGTTGAGCGTCCGCCTGCGCCCAGACGACGTCGCCGCGCGGATTGGTCACGCGCACGCTCACCACATAGTCGTCCGCGATTTTCTGCGCGGCTTGCCAATCGAGTTGAATGGTCACGCTGCCGCGCCCGGATTCAATCGGCGTATCGTTGAGGTGATAGCCCAGCAGCGCGATGCCGTCGCCGAATACGACCGGCGTCGCGAAGGTCTCGCCGCGCGCCGGCGTGCCCGCGCGATACGACAGCAAGCGCATCTGCCCGAACTTTTCCTCGCCGAGCAGAAACGCGTTCTGCGCGAGCCAGGTCTCGGCATCGTGATGCGGCAGCGCCTGCACGATCGCCCACACGTTGCGGACCGGGGACACCGCCGCGGCAACATCGTTTTGATTGTCGAGCGCGCGGTATTCGAGCGGCGCGCCGTGATAATGACTGAGAAAATAGCCCTGCTGCCAGTACGCGTGGAATAAAACGACGTCGCCCGGTTGCGCGCGCTGTTCGATTGCGTGAATCAAGGGCAGATAATCTTCCACCGCCGCGCTGTAGCGGTTGTAGTTCAAGTAATAACTATTGAGCGAGTATGCCGATGCGCCGACGATCAGCAGCGCGATCGGAATTGCCGCTAACCGCGCGCGCTGAACGATCACCAGCGCACTGCGCGCGAGCAGCAGCATCAGCGGGACGAACGCGAGCGCGAACAATCGCCCGCGGTACAGCGGCGCGAGAAAGTAGATCGGGTACAGCGAAACCATCGGCACGACGACGAACGCGACCAGAAGCCAATCGTTCACCCGCGCCTGGCGCGTGACGAGCGCGATGGCAAGCCCAACGACGATCACCCCGGCGAAGAGCGCGGCAAGCGCGAACGCGTTCGACCATGGGATCGTCGTGCCAACCGCGATCGCGGCGAACCCGCGCGCGAGAAAAGTGGGCAGGTTCATCGGCAGCGTATCGCCCGCGACATCTTTCACGTCGGCGAACGCGCTGCCCGAATGGGTCAAGAGCCAGGGCAGGAACAAAGCGACGACAGCGCACGATACCGCGAACCAACGTAGAACGAACGCGAAGCGGCGTTTGAGCAACGGCAGCAGGAAAACTCCTTGCGCGACAAAGATGAACGCGGCTTGGTAGAGCGCGTATTGCGTGAGGAGCATGGCGGCAAAAAAGCCAAGCCACAGCCCTTTGTCATTGCGAGGAGCATCCTGAGCGGAGC
>DHFK01000015.1:0-31266 GCA_002400365.1 Anaerolineales bacterium UBA4826
TGAGGGGGTGTTGGGGGGACACCCCCAAACCCCCGCCCTGCGGGGCATCGAGTTCATGGGTAGAGGGGTCTTTGCGTGCTGACAGGGTGAGCAGTTGCGTTCTTTACCGACTATGGCGTTGCGAGCGCGTCGTTCGATTTCTTGGCGGCATCTTTGATGGCGTCGGCGGGCGTCATCTTGCCGTTGGCAACCGCGACCATTGCCGCGCCGATGAAATTGCGGATCGGATTCCACGCCGCCATCGTCGGCTCGCCGCGACCGTACTGCAGCCAACCGTACGCATTCCCATAGAGCGGATTCGCTTTGATGAAATCCGCCAGCGCGTCTTTCGTCGAGGCGCGCGCGGGGAAGTACGAGGTCGCCTTGACCCATTCGGCGTTCGGATCCTTGTCCATCAAGAACTTTAACCACAAGAACGCGGCTTGCTGCTTTTCGGGGTTCGTCTTGAGGACGGCGACGCTCGGTCCGTACAGATCAACCACCAGGTCTTTGATCGAGTGAGGCGCGGGCGCAATGCCCCAATCCTTCACCTTGCCCCCGGCATCCTTGATCGCCGAAGCGTAGTACGGCAAGCCGGCGGTGGAGCCGAACGTGAACACGACTTTGCCGAGCGAGAAATCGGTTTGATCCTGGTACGCCTTGGCTTGCAGGATGGCGTATTTCTTGACGAACAGATCGTTCAGGAAATTCATCGTGTCCAAGCCGGGCTGCTTGTCGAACGCGACGGTCTTGCCGTCGGCGCTGACCACATCGCCGCCGCGGCTAAAGACCCAGTCCGCAAACGTGGAGGCAGCGCCGCTGCCGGGCATTTCGTAGCACGGGATGTCGGGCTTGACGATCGCCGCGCACGCCTTTAGGAAATCATCCCAGGTCTCCGGCGGCTTGGTAAAGCCGGCGGCTTTCAGCAGGTCGTTGTTGTAGTACATCACTTCCATGCTGCGCATAAAGGCGAGACTGTAGACTTTGTTTCCATACTGCGGGTACTTGTCAATGAACGCGGGAAAGATGTCTTTCATGTCCGCGTCGGAAAAGCCGATCTTGGGGTCTTTCATCAGATCGTCCAGCGGAATCACCGCGTCCGACTTGATATAGTTCGAGATATCGTTCTGGTACCCGATCGTGATGTCCGGCGGGCTGCCCGCGGCAATTGCCGCCGACACTTTTTTGTACAGGTCGGTGTAGTTGCCCTGATACGTCACGACGACGGTGATGTTGGGATTCTTTTGCTTGAATGAATCAGCCAGTTTTTTCAGCGCGGCATCTTGCGGACCACTTTGCCCGGTCCAGAACTGAACTTCCACTGGCTTGGCGGGGGCAGCCGTCGGCGCGGTCGTGGGTGGCACGGCCGTCGGCGCGACGGTAGGCGCGGTGGTGGGCGGCGGCGCGGCAGTGGGCTGCACGACGGGGACAGCCGTCGGCGGAACCGGCGTTGGCGCGGGCGCGCACGCGGCGACGGTCACAGCGAGCATCAGAACGAGCGCGAGCACAAGATACTTGTTCACTTGATCTTCTCCTTTTCGATTGGCTATCTTTCCTTGATTCAGATGCTCATACGTTCGTTTCGTGGATACGGAATCACCTCCCTTGTGGCGGTGGTTGGGTGGTTCGATGGTTGGGTGGTTAGGAATTCCCAACCACCCAACCACCCAACGACCCATTAGCCGCGAATTCCCACCGTCGCAATCCCTTCGATGAACCAGCGTTGCAAAATCAGATAGACGATGATGACCGGGATGACGCTGATGGTGACGGCGGCGAGCAAGAGTTGGATCTGCGTGCCGGCATCGCCGATGAACGTCGCCATGGCGACCTGGATCGGACGCATCTCGGGACGATTGGTCACGAGCAGGGGCCACATTAGCGAGTTCCAACTGGCGAGAAAAGTGAACAACCCGCTCGTGATCAGCGCCGGGCGCGACAGCGGCAGCACGATCGACGCGAGAAAGCGCAGATGGGTGCAGCCGTCCATTACTGCCGCGTCGTGCAATTCCTGCGGGATGGCGCGGAAGAATTGCCGCAGCAAAAAGATGCTGAACGCGCTGGCGATCCACGGGATGATGAGGGCTTCGTAGTGATCGGACCATTGCAGGTTGCGGATCACAATAAAGTTGGGCACCAAGGTCACTTCAAAGGGCACCATCATCGTCGCCAGCAGAACGATAAAGAGCGTGTCGCGTCCCGGAAACCGCATGCGCGCAAACGCGTACGCGGCGAGGGTGGACGTGGTCAGCACGCCCGCGACGGTCGCACAAGCCATAAAGATCGTATTCGCGAAATAGCGCGGAAAATATTCGACCTGGTTCCACGCGTCGGCATAGTTGGAGAACAGCCAGCGCGTCGGCAGAAAATTCTCGGCGGCGGACGCTTCGGCGTAGCCCTTGAGGGAAGTGAGCACCATCCACGCGAATGGGAACACTGCCCACAGCGCGCCGACAAAGAGGATCGCGTAGATGATGGTTTGAACCAGACCGCTCTTCAAGCGATCCCGATTGATCGTCATGGTCAGCGTCCTCTGGTTATATGCGCGCCCGGCGGTCGAGCACGCGAAAGTTGAACAAAGTGAACGCCAGGATGATGAGCGAAAGTAGAATCGCAATCGCGGAAGCGTAGCCGTAGTTGGCGTAGGTGTACAGTTGATCGAACATGTACACCGTCAACGTGCTGGTGCTGCCGAGCGGTCCGCCGAGACTCTGCGCCGCCGCGTGGTTCATCGCAAAGATGTGATTGAAGGATTGCAGCGAGCCGATCACGGAAATCACGATGACGAAGAACGTCGTGGGCGCGAGGAGCGGCACGGTGATGTGTCGGAAGAGTTGCACGCCGTTCGCGCCGTCAATGCGCGCCGCCTCGTACAACTCGCTCGAGATGTTGGTCAAGCCGGCGAGAAAGATCACAATGTCGTAACCCATGAACTGCCAGATCGAGAAAATCGAAATGCCGATCAGCGCGAGACTGGGACCGTGCGCCCACGCCGGGAGGGGCACGCGCAATTGCTGGGCGATCAACTCGCCGACGCCGGTCGGCTCGATGAGCCAGCGGAGCGCCGGCAACCCTAGCCGCGTGAGGATAAAGTTCGCCAGCCCGCTGCGCGGATCAAAGACCCACGCCCACACGATCGCGGAGCCGACCGTGGAAACCACATAGGGGAGGAAGAAGATCGCACGAAAGAGACCGCGCGCCTTGACAAAGGGCTGGTAGAGCAGATACGCGAAGAACAATCCCAACACCATCGTCAGCGGCATGGTCAACAGCGCGTAGACAAACGTGGTCACCAGCGCGTTCCAGAAATCGCCGCCGGTCAGCGCGCGCGTGTATTGATCGAGACCGACAAACTGGAATTTGTTGATCGCGCCCTTGTTCAGACTGATGTAGATCGCGTAGAAAACCGGAATGATGTGGAATACGGTGATGATCACGAACGCGGGAAGAATGTAGACGTACGCAATCCAATCGAACTTCCACCGCGGCTTGGCGCGCGGCGCAGACGGTTGCCTTGCAGTTGCGAGGTTAGCCATACGGAATTCCTCACCCTCGAGGGTTTGAGTCGAGCCGAAACTCTTCAACTCTGATTATACCCAAAACTGTGACGTTTGACAACCTTGCGGTTGACAACGTACCCCATTGCAAGTAGAATCGAACTGCAGATGGTGGACAAGATTTTGCTGCACGGCGCGCATTTCTTTGGCAAACACGGCGTGAGCGCCGCAGAACGCCGCGTCGGCGGGCGGTATGTCGTGGATATCGAAGTGGCATACGATTTGACGCGCGCCGCGCAGAGCGACGATCTCGCCCAGACGATCAGTTATTCCAAAGTGTACGACGCGACGCGCGCGCTCGTCGAAGGCAAATCGTTTCGATTGATCGAGGCGCTCGCGGAAGCGCTCGCGCAGACCCTGCTTGCCCGCTTCCCTGCCGACGCCGTGCTGGTGCGCGTGAAAAAGGAGCCGCCGCCCACCGCGGGCATCATTGATTACGCGGGCGTGGAAATCGTCCGAGTGAGGCGCAAGCCGCAGAGAAAAACGCAAAACGTGAAACGTGAAGCATCTTCTCTGTGACCTCTGTGGCAATGGTTATGAAAGAAAAGGGCAAGCGCGGACTCATCATCGTTTACACGGGCGACGGCAAGGGCAAGACGACGGCGGCGCTCGGCATGGCATTACGCGCGCTCGGGCGCGGCTGGAAGGTACTCATGGTGCAGTTCATGAAAGGCACCTGGCACTATGCCGAACTGGACACCGCCAAGCGACTCGCGCCCGATTTCGAAATCGTTCCGATGGGCAAAGGGTTTTACAAAATCCTCGACGATCATTACACCGAGGAAGAACATCGCGCCGCCGCGCTCGCCGCGCTGCAATTCGCGCGCGACCGGATGTGCAGCGGCAAGTATGATTTGTTGATTCTCGACGAAGTGAACAATGCGATCGGCACCGGCTTGCTGCCGCTGTGCGCGGTGATGAACCTGCTCGACGCCAAGCCGGCGGATTTTCATATCGTTCTAACCGGGCGCGGCGCGCCGCCGGAACTGCTGGAGCGCGCCGACCTGGTGACGGAAATGCGCGAGATCAAACATCCGTATCAAAAAGGCATTCTCGCGCAAAAGGGAATTGATTTCTAGAATTCATGATTTGCGATTTCTGATTTATGATTTCAAACCACTCGACGGCAAATCGTAAATCATAAATCGAAAATCGAAAATTTGTCAGGAGGCAGAATGGCAGAACTCAAAATAGGTGACGTCGCCCCGGATTTCACCGCGCCGGGCGTCATCACCAAACCCGAAGTTCAGCGCATAGACGTCAAGTTGAGCGATTACCGCGGGCGCAAGAACGTCGTGCTGGCGTTCCACCCGTTCGCGTTCACCGCGATCTGAGACAAGCAGATTCCATCGTACGAGGCGCAGCGCGCCGACTTTGATGGAACGCATAGCCAGGTTCTGGCTATCAGTTGCGATCCGCTCTTTTCCAAGCAAGCGTGGGGCAAATCGCTTGGCGGGATTTCATATCCGCTCGTCGCGGACTTTTGGCCCCACGGCGAGGTCGCGCAAAAGTACGGCGTCTTCAACGACAAACTGGGACGCTCCGACCGCGCGATCATCGTCGTGGACAAGCAGGGCATCATCCGCTGGATCAAGCGCTACGACCCCGGCACCCTGCCGGACAATCACGACGTGCTGACGGAACTGCGCAAACTGCGCTAATGGCGAATGGCGAATGGCAAATGGCTTATAGCGTATCGCCATGGTTGTCTGCTGTTTGTTATTCGCCATACGCTATTCGCTATACGCTATGCGCTCTATCTGGCTGGTCAACCTCGGTACCATCCCCTACGCCGATGCGCTTGCGCTGCAACATCAGATCGTCGAAGCGCGCAAGCGCGGCGCGTTGAACGATACGCTTTTGCTCCTCGAACACCCTCCCGTTTTCACGCTCGGGCGCAACGCGAACAAAGCCAACATCCTCGCCTCGCCCGATTTCTTGCGGCAAGCCGGCATCGAGGTCTTTCACGTCGAGCGCGGCGGTGATGTGACGTATCACGGTCCCGGGCAACTCGTCGGCTATCCGATGCTTGATCTTCACAACTATCGCCTGGATGTCGGCTGGTTCGTGCGTTCGCTGGAGGAAACGCTGATTCGCGCGCTCGGGGATTTTGGGATTCGCGGCAAGCAGATCGAAAAGTTGGTGGGGGTGTGGACCTCACCCCCATCCCCCAACCCCCTTCCCCCTCTCCTGAACGAACTGCGTTCAGGAGAGGGGGAAAGGGGCAAGGGGGTAGGAGGTGAGGTGGCGAAGATCGCGCAGATCGGCGCGCGCATCGAGCAGTGGATCACCTATCACGGCTTTGCGCTCAACGTGGATCCGAACATGGCGCACTTTGATCTGATCGTGCCATGCGGTATCTCGGACAAAGCGGTCACGTCCATGGCGCGTGTGTTGAACCAGCCGATGGACATGCGCGCGGTGTGTGCGCGCGTCGCCGCGCGCTTTGCGGAGGTGTTTGGCGCGGAGATGGCGGAGATGACGCGGGAGGAGTTGGAGGCGCGCTTGTAGGACAATTTTCGAAAATTGTCCTACGTAATCAGGTTTCTGCCGTCAACCTACCTCCACCTCCACCACCGCGCGCTCGTCCAGCGTCAGCCCCACCGCGACGATGCCTTTGTCTACGACGCGATGCGGCGAGATGCGCCCGTCCACGCGCGTCGCAATGACCTTCCGCGACTTGGGAATCGCGAACAGAACCTCGCCGCGCTGCACGCCTTGCTTTTCCAACTCGACTCGCACTACCTCAGCCCCCAGAGTTCCTAGAGTCCCCTTCTTTTTTCTCCCCCGCTCCTCTGCTCCTCTGCTCCTCTGCTCCCGCTCCACTCGCTTGACCTCCACGGCACCCTGCGCGATGTGAAACGTCGTCGTCAGCAATTCTACCTGCTCCGACACCGGCTTGAACAGCAGCACGCGCGTCTCGTGCGGCTGATGGCGTCTGATGACGATGCGCCCGCGCACGACGCCGATGTAGCGCCGATGCCAATAGTTGTAGACGTGATACTCGCGCTGCGGATCAAGCCCGAGCGTTTCCAGTTCGATTTCCGTCGTCGTCGTTTTGTCGTCCCAATTGATCGCGCCGAGGACAAGCCATTTGCCCCAGTCCGTTTCAACCGGCAGCGCGAACAGGCGCGGCAGTTCGTTTTCGAAGAGGTCGAACGCGCGCGCGGATTGAGGCGTTGGCGGCAAGATTTGCTTGAGATACTTTAATCGCCCACGGCGAATGGACGGGAGATTGTCCGATGACAACACCGCGCCGCCGGTTAAGCCGATGACCGAAACCATCGTCCGCATTTCGTTCAGCACCAGCGCGCTTTCGTCGTCGCGACGCCGGACGAGCACGCAGTCGGGATCGTTTTGCCACAGCCGGTTGTGCATGAACGCGCGCGCGATCGTGTTTCGCAGCGCGTACGCGGTGGATGGTTCGGTCAGGTCGCCATGAAAGAACGGTTCCCAGTTCACCGACACGTCGGGACCGATGCGCATCGCGTCCACGATGCCGACGCTAGGACCGAGCGGCGCGCCGCAGCCCAAGATCGTTTTGTTGCCGACCGTCTCGCGGATAATTTCCAAACCACGGCGAACGGCTTGGGCGCGCGTCATCTTGGGAGCGTGATGAACGCCGGGCGCGGCGGCGGTGTAAACAAAGTCCAATTTGAAGAACTCGTACCCCCAATCGTCGCTCAGCGTGCGGAAGGTTTCGCGCAGCCAGTTCTGCGTGTCCGCGCGCGAAAGGTCGAGCGAAAAGCAGCGGTCGCCCCAATGTTGCCACGCAAAGACCGGCGCACCGCTGGCATCGCGCAGCAGAAATTCGGGATGCTCGCGCGCGAGATGCGAATTCTCATTCGCGGCGAACGGCGCGACCCAAATGCCGGGCACAAGCCCGGCGCGCCGAATTTCCTCGGCAAGCCACTTGATGCCGTGCGGAAACCTCTCCGCGTTCACGCTCGTCCAATCGCCGTCCGATGTTTGGTAGCCGTCGTCAATCACGACGACGCCGAGCGGCAAGCGTTCCGCGCGGATGCGCTCGACGTTCGCGATGACATCGCGCGCGGTGTTCTGCCCGAAAAAATAGTACCACGTGCACCAACCGGTCAACGGCGATGTGGGAACGCGCGCACGCATCGTTTCGCCCACGCGCGCGGCATAACGATCCAGCAGCGCAAGCCCTGCGCCGGACGCCATCAGCAATTTCTCCGATGCGAGTTTTTCGCCTGGCTCGACGCGCACGCCATCGGCGTACGCGATCGCATCCAGCCGATGAAACCGATCGCCGTCGAGTTGCAGTCGAATCTCGCTCAACTGATCGGCGGTGGTGACGAAGCCGAGTAAAAGACTCGATGTCATTGCTTCGCTCGCAATGACATCAGGAGCGGCGGTTAGCACGGTGACCCATTCGCTGCTCAGCGTCTTGGGCGTCGTCGGAATCGCGTGCGGCTGATGCTTGACGCGATACTCTTCCGTCGCGGGATCGGTGTGCACACCGTTGCAACAATCGCGCGCGAACGTGGCCGACCACGATTGCCAGCCGTTCTGGAAAAAGCGCCACGCGCTCGGCGGCGCGCCGAGATTCACTTGCGCGCCGCGCGCCGCGTCGAGCGAAAGCACGCGCAGTTCGTCCACGTGGATCGGCTCGCGACGGCGATTCACAATTTCGAGCCAAGCGTACGCTTCGTCGCCGACAAGCGCGTGCCATTCCAGTTCGACCGCGCTATCGCTGCAAGCAAGCGTCACGTGATTGTCTTGCGCTCGGTACGCCATCGGCTTGCCCGCCAGTGTGATGGCGTGTGTTTGTCCCCGCGCGTCGCGGTACGATGCTGCTGCGCTCGCGTTACGCAAAAGCGTCTGCGCGCGAAAAACGAGATCGAACGCACCGTGCGCGGGATCGAGGGTGAGGTTGTTACCCAGATTGATTTTGTCTGGCATTGTCGAAAGTCCTGTAGTCTGTCAGTCGCGTAGTCTGTTAGTCACATAGTCGTATAGTCGTGTGTGATGACATGACCGCCGGACTAGGCGACTATGTGACCATCCGACTACACGACTATTTGACTCTCCACGCGTTGACATTCCAAAAGTCGCCGGCGAACGAACTGGGCACCAGCCCCAGCACGCGGTCGCGCGCGACGAGATATTTTTTCGGCGCGAAGAGGAATGCCACCGGCGCGTCGGCTGCCAGGGTGCGATAAATGTCGGCGGCGAGCGCGGCGCGCGCGCCGGCGTCGCACNNATCCAGCCGGGTCGGTCGTCCAACTGCAACTCGGCTTGGATGCCGAGCGCGGCGTACATTTCGCGAATGCGGAACGCGAGCGGTTCGAGAATCGGATCGTCGGCTTGGGTCCACAGTGCCAAGCGCAGCGGTTGGTTGTTTTTGCGTAAGACGCCGTCGCCGTTGTTGCGCCAGCCCGCATCCGCAAGCAACTGCTTGGCTTGCGCGAGGTCGAACGCATAGCGCGGCAGGTTCGCCGGGTAAGCCCAGTAGCCCGGCAGCACACTCGCGTCCACCATAGTCGCTTGCCCGCCGAGGTCGTTCGCCAAGACGTTGCGATCGAGCGCGTAGGTCAGTGCCTGGCGGACGCGCGCGTCGTTCAGCGTCGGCGTGTCCAGGTTGAACATCAGCGCGATCAATTCCGGCGCGTCGGTTGCCAGGATGTTCGCGTCTGGGATCTTCTTGAGCGCGGGATAATCGCCGGGCGCGCCAACCATTACATCCACCTGCTTTGCCGCGAACGCCGCGCGCAGCCCCGCGGCATCGGCAAACACGCGAATCGTCCACTGGTCAACGTGCGGCGCGCCGCGATAATAGTCGGCGTTGCGTTCCAACACGAATTGATCTTCGTTGCGCGACACAAACTTGAGCGGACCTGTGCCGATCATTTGCGCGGGAGTGAGGCGCGGAAAATTCGCGCTGGCGGCGACCGCGCGCGGCAGAATCTTGAGCGTGCCGATGCTCGTGAGCGCGGGGCAGTAACCATCGCCGAACGTGAGTTGCACGGTTTGCGCGTCGAGCGCGGTCGCGCGCGTCAACGTGCCGAAATCGGTGACCGGCGTGCCGCGAAAATTTGGATCGCTAAATGCTTTGATCGTCGCCACCACGTCGTCGGCGGTCAACGGATCGCCAGTGTGCCAGCGAACGCCGGCGCGCAATCGAAACGTGATCGTCGTCGCATCGCCCGAGACCTGGTAGGATTCCGCGAGCGCGGGCTGGAGCGCGCCGTTGGTCGGATCAACTTGCAGAAGCGAATCGAATAGCGCGTCTTGCACGATCGCCGGCATCACGTTCATTTCGAGATTCGTGTTGCCGATCACGCCGATAGAAACCGCGCCGCCTTCGAGTCCCTCGGGGGTTGACGTGGGATTAGGCGTGGGGATTGCGCTGGGCGGAGCCACCGACGCAACGACGGTTTTCGTCGGCGTGGGGTGCGGCGTCGGCGTTGTGTCCGAGGTTGGGATGGGTACCGGCGCGCACGCGGCAACGGCGAGCACTGCTACTCCAATCAGAACGCGCAAGAGAGCAGAGGGGCAGAGGGGCAGAGGGGCAAGGGAGAAACCTGAGCGCGGCCGAAAGACTCCTCTGCTCCCTGGCTCCTCTGCTCCCCTGCTGCTATTGATTGTGTTCAATTCATTCATCCGCTTCACACCTCAGCATATCGTCCACGGTCTCGCGGCGGCGGATGACGCGCGCGTTGCCATCGCGCACGGCGATCACCACGGGGCGCGGAATCAGGTTATAATTGCTCGCCATCGGAATTTGATACGCGCCCGCGCACGGAACGGCAATCAAATCGCCCGGCGCGACGCGCGGCAGCGCGACATCCTCGATCAGGATGTCGCCTTGCTCGCAATAGCGCCCGGCAATCGCGACGCGCGCGCCTGGCGCATCGTGCATCTTGTTTGCGACGCGCGCGGTGTAGCGTGCGCCGTACAGTGCAGGGCGCACATTATCGCCCATCCCGCCGTCTACCGAGACGTACGTCCGCACGCCGCGAATCTCCTTGACCGCGCCGACGCTGTAGAGCGCGATGGCGGCTTGCGCGATGAGTGCGCGACCGGGCTCCACCAGTAATTTCAGATTTCTGATTTCAGATTTCTGATTTTCAGACGCGAATTTTGAATTTTGAATTTTGAATTGCGAATTGCGAATTGCAGACACAATGGCGTCTGCCACCGCGTCAACTGGTAGTGTCTTCTGCCCCTCCGTGTACGCCACGCCCCAGCCGCCGCCGAGGTCGAGTTCCTGCAACTCAAAGCCGATCGCGTCCTGCAATTCGCGCGCACAATTGGTGACGGCGGCGATCGCGTCGCGGTACGGCGCGACATCGAAAATCTGCGAGCCGATGTGAACGTGCAAGCCAACCAAGGTTAATCGTGAGGAGTGGCGAGTGACGAGGTGGGCGGCTTCTAGGGCATCGCCGGTTGCTATGGAGAGACCGAACTTGGATTCGGCGATGCCGGTGGCGAGATAGCGATGCGTGTCTGGGTCAATTGCGGGCGCAAGCCGCAGCAGCACGCGCGGGGTCGCGTTCATTTCGTCGGCGAGGCGCGCGAGCAGATCAATCTCGTCGAGGTTGTCCACGATGACATGCTCGACGCCCATGGCGAGCGCGGCGCGAATTTCGGCGGGCGTCTTGTTGTTGCCGTGCAAATAGATTTTGTCGGGCGACAAGCCCACGCGCCGGGCGACTGCCAACTCGCCTTCGGACGTCACGTCAATGCCCAGTCCGGCGTCCTTGTAGATGCGCGCGAGGTACGGCGAATAGTACGCTTTGGTCGCGTAGAGGATGAGCGAACGCGCAGCGTGCCAGCGCGTTTGAAACGCCTCGCGGATTTCGGCGGCGCGCGTCCGCAGGTGCGCGTCGTCGTAGATGTAGAGCGGTGTGCCGAACTCGCGCGCGAGCGTCGCCACATCGCAGCCGCCGATTTCAAGATGGTCGCGGTCGTTCACGCGCGCATTCAACGGAAAGAGTTTCGCGCCATTCCAGATCGAATCTGCCATCGCCCGCGACTGTACCACAAGTAGGACAAGTTTGCAAACTTGTCCCACGCTGTGATAGAATACCGTCACATCAAAACAGCGTGAGGTAATCCCATGCGAGAAATCCACCTTGCCATCGCGCAGTTTCATCCGCGCCTGGGTGAATTGCAAGCGAATCTGGACCGAATGGGCGACATCATTGACCACATCTGCGCCACGCAGCCAGTGAATCTGATTGTCTTCCCGGAACTCGCGACCACGGGCTATGAATGTGGCGTCAAGTTCACCGAACTCGCGGAGCAAGTGCCGGGGTACACCATCGAGACGCTGGGCGCGCGCGTCGCGCGGTACGAGACGCACCTTGCGTTTGGCATGGTCGTCAAGCACAAAGTCGAAAGCGTGGTGTACGACGCGGCGATCCTGCTCGGACCCGATGGCGCGTTGAGCGGACAATACCACAAGGTCCATTTGAAGCCGGAAGAGCGCCCGATTTTTCGGGACGGGTTTCGTTTCCCGGTGTTCCAGACGACGTTCGGCACGCTTGGCTTGCTGCTGGGCTGGGACCTGGCGTTCCCGGAAGCCGCGCGTTCGCTCGCGCTCGATGGCGCGGAAGTGATCGTCGCGCCGGCGAACTGGGAGACACAGTCTATCGAGGAATGGAAGACGTACCTGCGCGCCCGCGCGTTCGAAAATTCCGTTTTCATCGCCGGCGTCAATCGCATCGGCGACGAGTACACGTACGCGTTCGGCGGCGAGAGCGCGGTGATCGGTCCGCGCGGCGAAGCGTACGCGAGTGTCGGGCGCGACGAGAACGATCGTCCGAAGGAAGCGTACACCATCGCCAAGATTGATCTTGATCAGGTGAAAAAGTACCGCGAGGAATTGCAGATCATGCAGAGCCGGCAGCCGGCGGTGTACCGCGCGGTGGTGAGGAACTATTAAGCGCAAGACGTGATGCGTGAGATGAGCATGTGGTCTCGCGCGCGAACGAGCCGACTGAGCGCCGACGAGAAAGCCGAGTTGGATCACTCATGGGTATTGCAGCCCGAACCGCGACAACCTGTCTTGCTTGTTGGCGCACCAAGCACCTAGTTCAGGTTCTCGAAAATCCCCGCCGCGCCCATACCTCCACCGATACACATGCTAACCATCCCGAATTGCGCCTTGCGTCGCTTCATCTCGTAAATGAGTTGCACCGTCAACTTGGCGCCCGTCGCGCCCAGCGGATGCCCCAGCGCGATCGCGCCGCCGTTGACGTTGACGCGCGCTTCGTCCAACCCCAACTCGCGCACGACGGCGACCGCTTGCGCGGCAAATGCCTCGTTCAACTCGATCACGCCAATGTCGTCCACCTTTAGCCCGGCGAGTTTCAGCGCTTTCGGAATTGCCGCGATCGGACCGATGCCCATCACTTCCGGGCGCACCCCCGCGACGGCGAACGCGACCATCCGCGCGAGCGGCGCGAGCCCCAGCGCCTTGGCGCGCGCGCGTTCCATCACGACGACCGCCGCCGCGCCATCGCTCGTCTGCGACGAGTTACCCGCCGTCACCGTGCCGCCCTGCGCGAACGCGGGTTTCAAGTTCGCCAGCGCTTCCAGCGTCGTGTCGCGGCGCGGACCTTCATCCGCGTCGAACACGTACTGGGTCGTCTTGGGTCCGCCGCCGTTCGTTTCGACGATCGTCACGTCGAGCGGAACGATTTCGTCCTTGAACTTGCCGGCGTCCTGCGCGGCGACCGCGCGCTGATGGCTGCGCAGACTGAATTGGTCCTGCTCCGCGCGCGTGACGGTGTACTCGCGCGCGACGTTCTCGGCGGTCAAGCCCATGCCGAGATAGACGCCCGGAAACTCTTGGGCGAGGTACGGGTTCGGCGCAAAGTGAAAGCCGGTCATCGGCACCATGCTCATGGACTCCATGCCGCCCGCAATGATCGCCGTGCTCCAGCCCGCCATGATCTGCTGTGCGGCGAGCGCGATCGCTTGCACGCCGGACGAGCAAAAGCGATTGATCGTCATGCCCGGGACGACCTGCGGCAAGCCCGCGCGCAGCGCGATGACGCGCGCGACGTTAAGCCCTTGTTCGCCTTCGGGGAACGCGCTGCCGATGATAACGTCGTCAATCTCCTCTGGCTTTAGCCCTGGCGCGCGTTTCAGCGCGGCGGCGACGACCGTGGCGGCCATCTCGTCCGAGCGAACCGTCCGCAGTTTGCCGCGCGGCGCTTTGCCGACGGCGGTGCGGACGCCGGAGACGATGACTGCTTCTCGCATTGTATACTCCTCATAGTGGAGGTTGGAAATTGGAGATTAGAGATTGGAGATTCGCTCTCCAACTTCCAACCTCTAACCTCCAATCTCTAATCTCCANNGGCTTGCCCGTATTGAGAAAGTGCCAAATCCTCTCCCGCGTCTTTTCCTCCCCGCAGAGTGAGATGAACGCCTCGCGCTCCAGGTCGAGAATGTACTGTTCGTCCACCCAGGTCGGCGACGTGAGATTGCCACCGCACAGGACGTACGCGAGTTTCTCGCCCACCTGCGCGTCGTACTCGGAGATGTATTTGCCCTGTACCATCGAATAGATCGCGATGCGGAGCGCGGCGAGCATCCGTTCGCCGGCGGCGTAAATGATCTTGCCGCGCGGCGGCGGCCGAAAGCCCTCCGCGACCATTTCAAGCACCGTGCGCTTGGCTTGCGCGATTTGGTGATCGCGATTCATCACGACGCGGTCGGCGGGAGCGAGGAAACCCATCTGCCGCGCCTCTTCCGCGCTCGTCGCAACCTTAGCCATGCCGATCGTTTCGAACACGCGCTGCAGGAACGGCAGCGGATCGGTGTTCGGCGTTTGCATCGCCGGCGAGACGAGGCGGCGCAGCAATTCCTTGCAGCCGCCGCCGGCGGGAATCAGTCCCATGCCAACCTCGACCAAGCCGACGTACGCTTCCGCGTGCGCGACGACGCGCTGCCCCGCCATTGTCACTTCGCACCCGCCACCGAGCGTATAGCCGAACGGCGCGGTGACAACCGGCTTGGCGCTGTAGCGCAGCGCCATCGTAAAGTTCTGTAACGCTCTGCCGATCGCGTCAATCTCAGCCCACTTGCCGTCATTCGCCGCGAGACCGATCGTCATCACGTTCGCGCCGGCGGAGAAATGCTCGCCCTGGTTGCCAATGACCATGCCGACGAAATGCTTGTCCACTTCTTCGACTGCGGCGGCGGCGATTTCGACGATGCCCTCGTCGAGCGCATTCATCTTGGTGTGGAATTCGAGACACGCGACGCCGTCGCCCAGATCAATCAGCGACGCGCTGTCGTTCGACTTGATCACCTTCTGTTCTTTCAGGACGATCACGCTCTTGTTCTTGGGCAATGACGCGTAATCCTTCTCCTTCAGGTCATAGTACTTGTCGTCTTGATAGAAACTCGGGTGACCGGTCGCGAGCATTTCCTTGACCCAGGGCGCGACCTTGAGTCCATCTTTTTCCATGCGCGCGCCCGTCGCCGCGACGCCGAGCGCGTCCCACAGTTCAAACGGACCGGCTTGATTTGCAAAGCCCCATTTCATCGCGTTGTCCACCGCGACGATGTCGTCGGCGATTTCAGGCACGCGGTTCGACGTGTACGCCAGCAGTCGCGCTGTTGTATCCCAAACGAACTTGGCGGCGCGATCGTTCTGGGCGACGATAAAGCGCATTCGCTCGCCCAGATCATCGTACATCTCCGCGTTCGTGAGCGAATCGTAAAAGACCTTTTCCTGCGGCTTGTATTCCATCGTCTTGAGATCGAGCACGTGGAAGTCGCGTCCCGTGTCGGTCTTGACCTGCTTGTAAAAGCCCTGTCCGCTCTTGTTGCCGAGCCAGCCGCGCTTGACGACCTCGCGCAGAAATTTCGGCGCGCGCCACTCTTCCCGCGCTTCGTCGTCGGGTATCAATGGGTAGGTGTTGTCCGCGACGTGCAGCGGAATGTCTATGCCGACCAGGTCGAACAAGCGGAACGTCGCGGTCTTGGGTTGCCCAATCGCCGGACCCGTGATGTCGTCCACCTCGTTGACCGAGAAGCCGTGTTCGAACGCATAGCGCAAGCGGACGAGCCCTGCGTAGGTGCCGATCCGATTCGCGACAAAGTTGGGACGGTCTTTGCAGACGACGATGCCTTTGCCGAGTACGGTTTCGCCAAATGCCGCGACGAATTTCAAGACATCGAGCGACGTCTTGGGCGAGGGGATCACCTCGAGCAGTTTGAGATAGCGCGGGGGATTGAAAAAGTGGGTGCCGAGAAAATGCTGCTGGAACGACTCGGAGCGGCCGGCAGCGATCTCGGCGATCGGGATGCCGGAGGTGTTCGTCGTCACGATGCTGTCCGGTTTGCGGACGGCGTCAATGCGTTCCATCAACTGTTGCTTGAGCTTGAGATTCTCGACGATCGCTTCGAGAATCCAATCCGCCTCGCGCACCCAATCGAAATTGTCTTCGAGATTGCCGAGCGTGATGCGCTCGACGGTTTGGGGGGTGAAGAGCGCGGCGGGTCTGGCTTTCTTGACCGCGTCCAAGCCGGCGTTGACGATGCGATTGCGGACGGCTGGATGCTGGAGCGTCAGTCCTTTCTTCTCTTCGTCCGGGGTCAGTTTGTTCGGCGCGATGTCGAGCAGGTAAACCGGGATGCCGGCGTTCGCAAAGTGCGCGGCGAGCGCGCCGCCCATCGTGCCCGAGCCGACCACGACGACACGGCTGATCGAATGCGTCATTGCATTTTCCTCCTGGGAGCGTTACTAGCAAACATGGTCGAACAAGTATGCGTACATGCAGCACTATCGCGCGCTCGCGTCGCGCTTTAGCGACAACTTCAAAAAGTTTGAAGATGGCAGGCCGCCGGAAATTGTTGCGGCGGGACCGCGACTTTAACCGACTGAGTTGATCAAACCCTTTATGCAGGGGCAAGCCCCAAGCGCATCACGCGTATGGGGCTTTGGGATTTGGCAAATCGAGTTGACCGTCGAGTGCTGACGCCGCTTTGGCTCGCGCGCTGTGACGCCGTCAACCGCCTCAGCGAGACGCTGAGTTGATCCGGCTTTGGAATTCGCTTAGCGTTTTATTAACGGGAGGTAGATTCCCAACGGCACGGTGTAACCTATGCGCATGCCGCACAACTGAACACTAGAACCGGCCGCGGCGCTCGTATCCCAGTATAAGACGTAGCTGTAGTTAGCATAGTCCAATGGGATGCTCAATCCTGACAACGTAGTCGTTCCCCAGCCGCCACTGCCGGTGGTCTGCAGCGTGGCTTGATAGCTGCCATTCTGTCCATCGTTGTATTCCGCAAACTGCATGGTGCCGTTGTATGTGGCAGACGAGTCCACGTAATACAGGCGGAGAAACGTGACGGTCGCGGTGGACGGCAGCACGACCGAATAGTTACTTGAGTCATGGGGACCCGTCATGTACATGCAGCCCCATGGGGCATAATTGACACCAGAGTCCGAATACATTGGCACGAAGGCAGATCCGGCGATGTGAAATTCCGCCGCAATTGCATCCGGCGCAGCTGACTCCGACACGAAAGGGAACCTGGGACCACCGGCGTTTTCGTCGGGGTACTCGGGGGACTCGGGGGTCGGAAGGACCAGGTTGCGTCCGCCTTCTGCCGGTTTAAAGGGCTGGGAGTTTTCCGCTCGCGCGGTGCCGGACATGGGCATCAAGGCGAAGACGATCAGAAGAGTGAACAGACTGGAAACCACACCGATCAACATTCCGTGGCGAGTGCTCATTAGAACCTCCTTCTTCTCAATGCCATGCTGGATTGCAACAGCGTCTCTGCAACTACCTGCTTGCCGCACGATTGCGGGAAGCATAAAGACGCGTGTTGTTTATCTGTCGGGGGGTCAAGTATGTGACCGAAACGCCAGAAAGGCTTCGGGAAAAACCTGACCCGAATTTGGTTTCCGAGATTGTTCGCAAGTCGCCGCGCCGGGCAACATTCATCCCAGCACTGCCCCATAGTTGGCGAAGGTATTGTTGCTGTGAGACCTGGTTTCAAAGTCACTGCACGATGATGGTGCCGGTCATCCCTTGATCCAACTCGCTAAAGTACGGATAGGTGCCGGGATTGGTAAAGGTGAAACTAAACGTCTGTCCCACCCCCAGCGGACCGGAGCGGAATCTGTTGTCGAGCGCGCCGGGCACGCCGCTGGAAACGGTGTGCGTCGCGCTCTCGGTGTTTTGCCAAAGCACGGTCGTGCCTCGGCTGATGGTGAGACTATTCGGAATGAAGGTGAGGTTGGTCATCACGACGGCGGCAGATCCCCCGGGCGTTGTGGCTGTCGCCGTGGGCGTGGCGGTGGGTGTCGTGCCCGGCAACAGCGTCGCGGTCGCCGTAGGAGTCGCAGTGCCCGGCGTGACCTGGACCGTCGGCGTTATCGTGGGGACCGGGGGCCATTTCACGGTGCCCGGATAGGGAATCACCAAGTTCTGACCCACCCAAATCCAATTCGGATTGTAAATGCCGTTCACCAGTGTAATCGCGTAAATCGAAGTTTCGTACCTGATCGCGAGCCGGAAGAGATTGTCGCCGCTCTGGACGATGTACGTGGGGAATGGAGCCGGCTCAGGCGTCAGACAGGGAACGTTGAGCACCATCCCGACGTAGATGTACGGCGTGTACAGGTAATTGGCTTGCATCAGAGCATACCAGGGGACCTTGTACCGGTAGGCAATCGAATAGATTGTGTCGCGGTGCTGGACGGAGTACTTGCAGGCGTAGCCCACTGGCGTTGGCACAGGCCCGGGCGGGCCGATTGGAATGAGCAAGCGCTGACCGGCATAGATGTAATCGCTGGTCAAGCCGTTCGCCGCCATGATCGCCGGGACCGTCGTCCCAAAACGACGCGAGATGGAGAACAGCGTGTCGCCGTACTGGACGGTGTAAATAAAGGTCCCTGTCTGTTTGGGCGGATTCGCGCTGATCGCCGAAGGCAAGAGCAAACCGATCAAGACTAGTACACTCAAAAGACCAAGCACGCGCTTTGCGCTGAACAGATGTCGAGTCCTCATTCTCTAATCCTCCTCGCCGAGAGCAGCATCGGTTACACAAGGATTATACCACAAATCGCGCGCAAAGCAAAGGGGTAGCCAACACCCGCATGGCGGACGGCTACCCCTCGAATTCGCTGCACCGACGGCTAGCAGTCTGTCGGAGACGCNNGCTACGCGCGTTTTCTCGACGATTTCCGCGTCACTCTTCGACTTGCTAACCAGAAAACGGGTTTCTGATCCCCCTCTCCCACAACCTGCTAGGGTGGATTCCGCTGGATCAGCGGCAGATAGATTTGAGCCAATGCTTCGAAGGAACACATCAGCCCGTTCACATTGTCCGTTGCCTGCAAGCCCAGCGCCGCCGCGCGATAGAGCGGCGTCGCCGGCTGTCCCGGCAGCATGATGTCGGCGGGGCTGAGTGCGCGCGCGGCAAGACTCGGTGAACCGGGCGCGAGCGAGAACAGCACCACGTCTCCGCTGTCGTATGCGCCGTTGCCGTTTTCCTTGATGCAGATGGCGTCAAGCGCGTCGCCGGTGACCAAGCCCAGGTCAGCGGTACCTCTCGCCCACGCGAGCGGCGTGAACGCAGAGTGTGCCAGCAGGATATCCGCAGGAGTTGCGCCGATGGCGGTGAGAGTCGGCGAGCCGGCTGCCAGAGTGAGAAACACGGGGACTTCTGGCAAGCCGTCGCAGTTCGGGTCTACGTAGAGACACGGGTCGCCCACCAGCGCATGGACGCTGCTAGAGGGATTCCCCTCTTGCAAGTACAACGGCAGACCGCTATTGCCCCCGCAGGCGACGCCATTGCCGTCGAAGATTTGCGTGTTCGCTCCGTCTAACGCTGTCCCGAATACGTCGGCTTGCGGCTCCGGTGGATTACAGTCGGCTTCTACGCGGACCGCCGTGCCAGGCGCTCCCCGCGTGCCTTGCGCGACCGAGAACTGCATCGGCAGCAAACCGACCGCGTAGAATTCTTGACCAAAAGACAAGCCTCCGATTTGATCTAGCGCGCCGGTCGTCGGGTCGGCGCAAACCAGTCCCAGGTCCGCGCAGAATATGACCGGCGTGCCGCCAGCGCCCAGGATGTCTGCGGGATGGATGCCCTGAGCGACCAGAGGATCACTACTCATCACGGCAAAACTCACAACCTGCGGCGCGGTGGGAGCCGCGGTGCTGGCGGAGGACGAATGTAGCGCAGAAACCAGCACGAGCGCGCCTACGGCGCTCAGAGCACCGATCCATCGAATGGGCAAATTTGTGCTCATGGGTGGCACCTTCCTTTCCGCCCTTATCGCTTGATTGCGCCCGCGCCGGCGGGAGGCCACACAGACATGAACACCCGCGTCGGCACGATCTGTTCTACGTCGAGACTCTCGCCCTCTCCAACGCCGATGTCGGTGCAATCGCCGTTATGCCACCACCACCACCAGTAACCCCAGCCGCACCAGTACGGGATAAAGTAATTCATCGCCGTCTGCACAGTCGCCGAATTCGTCCCTGCGTCAATCCAGCGTTGAGTGTGCCATTGCCGCAAGTAAGCATCCAGGTCTTTGGTCACGTTCTGGGGCATAACGACGGTCAGGTCGTACAAGCGCCCGGGATGCCATGGATACGCGATGCGGGTTCCCCCACCGCGCGGGTCGGGGTCTGTGGAGGTTTTGTTGCTGACCAACACGTAATCAACGGACATGTTGAACGTGTCAATCTTGTCGCAGCGACCGATCAGCGCAACCAGCGCCGGCTGCGTGTCGCCCGCCAGGTTCAGCACATTGGTCGGGTCATACTTGGCGCCCTCGCTCAAGGCAGCGTTGGTATGACTCGCCTGCGTCTGATCGGTGATGTTCCGCGTGACGTCTTGGTGGAGCGCGTTGTAAAGCGCACTCCGGCAATCAATGTTGAGCGTCGTGTCGGAGATGGCGAGGATCCGTTGGTAAGCGTACCCCAGGCGCCACGGCAGGGGCCACCACCAGTACCACCACCAGGGTTGGTAGTTAATGTCCTTTTTCAGCACCTCTGATCCCCGGCTGTATTCGGCGGTAACATCCAGGGAGGCGACCGTCGTGCGTCCGCTAACTGTCTGGGGCCCAACCCCGATGACGAGGAACCCTTCGACTTTGACTCCAATGCCGTAGGTTCCGATGAAGGTGGCTGCCGGATTGCCAGTCAACAGTTTGGCGACGTCATCGCAGTCCAGCCGGATCGCCTGATCGGGTTTGAGGGTCACCGCGGCCCAATTGCCCGGCGCGATCTCTGCCGCGCTCTCCAGTCGCGCGCGCACGGCTTTTCGATAGAAGGTGATGGAGTTTGGCTGGGGATTGTGGATCAGCACCTCCGTCTTCTCCTGGACCAACGGAGCGACCGTTCCATAGTACAGCGCGCCCGGTTGCAGCGGCTCTTGGCAGACGAACTTGGCAGAGTAGGAGAGGATCAGGGGATCCGCCGCAGCGTTGCTCGCGTTCGCCTCCCGCGCCCCTGCGCTGGCAACGGATTCCAGCGCGGCAGCGCCAACACTGGCAATCGCGTCCGATTTCCGGAACGCGTCGGGTCCCCAGAGGCCTGCCGCCGCCCCCAGGAGGATCAGCGCGATTGCCCCGAGCCAAGTCCTGTGTTTCATTCGACACTCCTTTCTAGAGTACTCCTTTGAACCGGTCCGAAAGCCAGCCACGCGGCTCCCTTGCCCGGCCTACTGAGCGTCCGAGCGCGCTTGTAAAGGACGACGACACGGGAAGCGTTGTCTGCGCCGGCTTTCGAGACCGGTTCCTGGTTTGACGAACCCGTCACCCGATAGAGACCCCGGGTCTCTTGGAAAAACATGATGCCGTGTTTGCTCAAAGCGCATTCTGCGCTATCGCCAAGAAACAAAAGACACCAGTCAGCGACGCGCAAAGGCACGTCAAACGACAGGTGTCTTGACCACTTTGTAGAATCTGCGCAGGTGGGGCAATCGGCGCCCAAGCATTGTGTCCTCCTAAACTTCGGAGCGGACCAAGGCACGACCTAAAGACAGAGATTCAACTTGACCCAAGTATAACATCAATCTTGGCAGGCGTCAACCGCAAATTGCCTTTGTTTACTGCCCCACGATCACGTTTCCGTCATTCTTCCCCTCCACCCAGACCGTCTTGCCATTGTTGGCAAAGATGTTGTTAAGGACCCGGTTTTGGATCGAGTTCGACAGACGGATGGCTGCCACCGCGTTGTCCCGCAGCGTATTTCCCTCGATCAAATTATCGCGCGAGGCGTAGCGATCCGGCGACGGCGTAAGGAAATAGAAACGCTGCGTATCCCGGGTGTAGGCATCGTCCCAGTAAAAGTAGATGCCCTCACGGCTATTGCTGACCTGATTGCCGGCCACCAAACTGCCCCGGCTGTTGTACGAAATGATGCCGTGATTCGTCATGTTGCGGATGACATTGTCGCGGATTTCGGTGTTGATCGAAAAGCCGAACCAGATCGCGTCGTACGATCCGGTAATCGTGTTGCCGATCACTTTGTTGTCTTTGCAGAACGAAAACTCGATGGCGTTGTACAGCGCGTCGGTGATTTGGTTGTGCTGAATCGTATTGTCGTCGCCGCAGCGCGTCCCGTGCGCTTTGATAAAAATACCGTTCGCGTTTTGGCCGGCGATCGTATTGTTCTTGACGATGTTGTGGCTCGCGCCATCTTGCAGAATCACCGCCGCCGCATCACAGCCGGGTCCGACGGTGCCGTTGCCCCACGTGCAATAACGGACGTTGTCGCGCAGCGTATTGTTCGAGACCTCGCTGTTCGTCGTGTTGAGCAGATTCACGCCCCACGCCGAATTGTTGATCGCCGTATTGTTCCGCACCAAGACTTGGTCGCTGTCGCGGATGTCAATCCCGATCGCGCTATTGTTCGTCGTGTTGTATTCCACGCGCGCGTTCTGCACCTTGCCAAGCCGGATGCCGCCTCCCTCGGTCATGCCCAGAAAGATGCCAAAACGCCGCTTGTCGGTATCGTCATAGTTGTTGGAGAAATCGTTGTGGTGGATGTAGAGGTTGACGCCGGCTTCGGCAAAGACGCCATCGCGCGCGTTGGAGACTATGCAATTCCTGATTTCGATATTGCTGGGCGTTTGCAGAATCGGAAAACCATATCGGCGAATCCAAAACCCGTGTCCTTGCCGGTCCATCCCTTCGATGGTGTGCCCGTCGCAATCAATGACGACATCGCTTGCCTGCACGATCATACAGTCAAAGCGCTTGAGTTTGGTCTTAAAGTTGGCGTACATCTTGTAATAGCCCGATTGCCAGATTTCCGCGCAATCGCCCAGCAGCGTCGGCGTGACGGAGGGAGTAGGCCATGGCGTTGACGTCGCGGTTGCAGTCGGCGTCGGGGTCCAAGTCGGCGCGCGGGTGAGTGTCGGTAGCGCGGCAGGGGAGGTCAGATTGGGGCTAGGCGGGACTACTGTCCGCGTCCGCGTGCGCGTTGCCGCAGCCACAGTCGTCGTAGGCGTGGCTGGCGCGACGGTCTCCGGCGCGGAACACGCGGCGACCAAGAGCGCCAACACGAACGGAATCGTTTTCAAGCACTTGAGCATGGGCTATTCTCTGGAAGAGGATTTGTGCGGGGGAGTATAGCACAGGGTCGCAGAGATTGTAAAATCTTTGACACGCACGCGGATTCGCGGTAGTATGCAGCGACCAGTCATCAGTTATCCGCAAACAGCGTCTGATAACCGATAACTGATCACTGTTCACTACAAGGGGTTGACATGCAAGAACTCGACATCATCGGCGAAAAGATCCGCAAGAATTTTGAGGCGAAGAACGCCGCGCGCGATGCCGCGTTGGGTGCGTCGCGGGAATTGATTCGCTATTGTTCGCTCGCCATTCGCGCGACCCATCGCGCGGAATATGACGATGCCGCGCGGTTGCTCACGCGCACGCGCGAGATTGCCGCGCAGATGAAGACGGCGGTTGCCGCGTACCCCGATTTGTACTTCACCGGCTATGTGCAAGATGGGCTGAAAGAGATGGCGGAGGCGCACATCGTCCACGCGCTCATCACGCGCGCGCCCTTGCCCGATCCCGACGCGCTGGGCGTGGACTATGCCGCGTATCTCAATGGCTTGGGCGAAGCCGCCGGCGAACTGCGTCGTTACGCGCTCGACACGCTCCGCGTTCGGCACGACAACAGCGCGCGCGTGGAACAAGTGTTGGACGCGATGGACGACATCTATTCGCTGCTCGTCACGATGGATTTTCCAGACGCGCTCACCGGCGGCTTGCGCCGCACGACCGACATGGTGCGCGGCGTCCTGGAGCGCACGCGCGGCGACTTGACGGTAGCGGCGCGGCAGGAAAAGTTGGAGCAGACGCTGAGAGAGTTTGAGGAACGGGAGACAACCCTTGCCAAAACCAAGTGACACAATCCTCCGCGCGAGCGAAATCGGCGAGTACGTATTCTGTCACCGCGCGTGGTGGCTGCATCGCGTAAAAGAGATCGAGTCGGCAAATCGCGCGCAGATGCAAGCCGGCACTGCCCGGCACGTCGAGCATGGTCGCGCCATCCAACGCGCCGAGTCGCTTCGCCGCGCGGCAATCGTTCTCCTTGCCATCGCGCTTTTCCTCGCGCTCCTCTTCTGCCTCGCCGCGATCCTTCCCTCAACCTGATTTCTGCGTATGGCTGCTTGCTTCGGAGTCCTCGCCCTGCTCGTCCTCCTCACCGCGCTTGGATTATTCTGGCTCGCGCGCCGGCAACGCGCACAAACCGGCTTGCCTTTCCGCGCGCGCATCGTTTACGCCGACACCGGCGCGTGGCATCAAGTGGAGGGTCCGCTGTTCTCACGGCGCTATGGATTGGTGGGCAAACCGGACTATATCGTGGAAGACAAGGGGGCGACGATCCCGGTCGAGGTCAAACCGAATCGTGCGGCTGCCGCGCCGCGCGCGTCCGACGTGATGCAACTTGCCGCGTACGGATTGCTGATCGAGGAAGCGCGCGCGACCGGCGCGCCGACGCCGTACGGCTTGCTCAAATATCGCGACGCGGTCTTCCAAGTGGACTTGGCCGATGACCTGCGTCGCGCGCTGCTCGATTTGCTGGACGCGATGCGGCGTGACCTCGCGGCGCGGGACGTTCCGCGCAGCCATGCTGAGGCGCGGCGCTGCCAGAGGTGTGGCTATCGCGCCGAGTGCGGGCAGGCGATGGAGTGACGGGTGACGCGTGGCGAGTGACGGGGACACGCGTCACGCGCCACTTTTGCGGAGCGACTGTATGCCCGCGATGCCGGCGGCGCTCAATTGCTTGACGGCAGCCCACGCGTTGTCGGCAATGCCGGTGGGCTGGAACTTGGGGAGACTCTGGTAGATCGTCTGCGTCGGGGGCGATCCGCGCGCCATCTCAAGAATGTATTCCAGCGCAACGTCCAGGTCGCGCGCCACCGTCGGGTCCAACGCAAGGAATTTGTCGAACGACTGCCTGCCGTCCGCATAGTTGAGCGCAGCGGCAATGCGCGCTTCGGTTTGGTACGCGATCAACTCTTGCTGCACCGAATCCACCAGATAACCTTGCTGGACGTGGCTGCACTCGTGCCCCAACGTGCAAACCAAGAAATCAGCCAGTTTGGGGTTTTGGAGCGAAGGATCTATAAAGATCGTGTTGATGACGTTCAGCGTAAAGCCGCCGCTGATATATGCGGAGAAGACGACGCGCGTGCCGCGCTCGTCAATCGCTTTGGCGAGATCGGGTCCAGGGGAACCCAGTTGAGCAAGTTGCGTGCGCGCGTTTATTAGCGCCGGAGCAGACATGCGGGCAGTCATCGCGCCTCCTTTTAGCAATCGTTGCAAGTGCTTGTCCTGAGCGGAACCGAGGAATGATCCGCGAATGACGCGAATAACGCTAATCTCTTTTTCTTATTCGCACAATTCGCGTGATTCGCGGATAAAAGATCATTGTCTTCGCCGAAAGAGAACCATCAACACACCGAAGAAGATCGTCAAAAAGAGCAGGCCGATTTCCACAACGCGCAACGGCGTCGCGGTCGGCTGGGACGTTGTGGCCGGCGGCGCGACCGGGGCGCGCGTCGTCGGCTCTGCCCGCGCTTGCGCGACGACCGTCGGCGTGAGTAGCGCAGTCGGAACGACCGCAGTGGCAGTCTGTGTCGGCGCGAGGGTAGCCGTCGGCGCGGGAATCGTCGCAGTCACCATCGCTCCGCTCGCGACAGGTTGTCGCACGGAGGGAATCGCGCTCGGCAGTTTCTGTGCGTCCTGCAAAGCCGGCTGCGTGGCTAGTGCTTCCGCGCCTTTGCTTGGCTCGGGCGCTTTCGTCGGCGCGGGCGGAACGGCAGCGGGCAGAGGCGGCGCCAAAGTCGGCTTGGGTGCGGCAGTCGGCAGCGCGCTCGGCGCGGAGAGCGCGGCGGGCGCGGTTGGGGTTGGCGCAAACGCGAGTTCTGCCGCATCGCGCTTGGGCGCAGGCGCGCTCGCGGGCGCAGACGCGCCGCCAAATTGCGTGATCAGATCAACGCCGATTACTGCGACGAGCAAAAGCGTCGCCAGTGCCGTCGCCAAGCGCGCGAACCCAAAGGCGAAGGTCGGCGCACGTCTGGCTGGAACAGGAAGCACGAACGAGCGCTGGGATGCCGGGACCGGCGCTTGCATGACCAAAGCGATCGTCCAGCGCAGCGACGCGAGACTCGCCTGGCATTGCGCGCAGTCGGCTAGATGACGCTCCAGTTGCGCGCGCTCGGCAGATGCAAGTTGATTGTCGGCATAGTCCGACAATCGCGCCTCGACCCACGTGTGCATTTCGGCAGAATTCTTTCGTCCAAACATGTCAAACTCGCTCACTTGACAGACGATAACGCGCAGGCAAAAGTTCCTCTTGCCTCAGCAAGAAATCGCGCAGCGCCGCCCGCGCGCGGCTCAAACGCGATTTCACTGTCCCGACATTCGTCGCCATCGTCTCCGCCGCCTCGCCGTAACTCAGCCCTTCGATGTCCACCAGAACCAGCGTCACGCGCTGGTCGGCTGGCAGCGTAGCCAACCCACGCTGAATCGTCGCGCCGAGTTCCTGGCGTTCGGCGAAATCCTGCGGCGATTCGGGCGCGGCGCGATCGGCGCCGGGCGTGGGATGATCGGGATCAAGCAGCATGGCGTCGAGCGACGCAGTGGGTCGGCGCTGCTTGACGCGCAGTTGATCGTAGCACGCGTTCGTGACAATCCGCAGCAGCCACGCCTTGAACGACCCGCCGCGATACGCGCGGAGGTGCTTGAACGCGGAAACGAACGCGTCCTGCGCCGCGTCTTCCGCCGCCGGCTGATCGCCCAGAACGCGATACGCGGTGCGATAGACCTGCGCTTGATACGCGCGCACGAGTTGATTGAACGCGGCGACATCCCCCTTTTGCGCCGCGCGGATAAATGCTTGTTCGTCCATAACGAAGGTTGACAGTCGGTCAAAGCGTGCTACACTGAGAACATGAACCTACCGATGCGCCGACCGAAAATTGAACGTCTGACAAGGGTTTAGCAATTTGACTTCGCTCTTGGAATTTGCTATACTGCTTGCAGTCGCCGTGGTGGCGGAATAGGAATACGCGAAGGTCTCAAAAACCTTTGCCCTTCACTGGGCGTGTGGGTTCGACTCCCTCCCACGGCACTCGTACGATCAAGCAGGATTATTATATCATCATTTACGTTCTCAAGCCACTTGTTTTATCCTCTTGTTCTATCATCATCCAATCGTCCCCATCAAGGACGGAACACATTCTAAAGCGAATGTGCTGTAACCCAGACGCCGGGAGTCGAACGGAGACGGTCTCATTCTAGGAAACAAATCGGAACTCACTCGCCGCTCGATTATTGGGGCAGCGGTGTTGAGTCTCACCGTCGGCATCGTCGCGGGCTTGGTTATTGCCTGGGGTCTGTGGCCCGTCGAGTTCAAGAATGCCGACGCTGCCGACTTGCGTCAAGCGCTCAAAGATGACCATGTCCGAATGATTAGCGCCGCGTACGAATTGAACGGCGACTTGGCGACCGCCCAGCGCCGTGTGAAAGCGCTCGGACTCGCCAACGCGACGCAAACCTTCGACGACTTGTACGCGCGGGAGAAACGCAATTCCGGCGATACGTCAACCCAAGATGCCTTGATTCATCTGGGCCAAGCCCTGGGCTTGAAACTGCCCTACACGGCTCAACGTCCCGCGCCTGGATCCGCGGCGACACCCGCGGCCCTTTACGTCGTCGCTACGCCGACCATTACGGTCCCGGTCTTTCGACTGGTCGAGCACGCGCAACTGAATTGCGCGGACGAGCCGGAAACGGCGCGCTTGCGGATCGTCGTGCGTGACGCCGCCGGGCGTGATCTGCCAAATATCGCGATCGAGATTCGCCGAGACGACACGACCGAAACGATCTACACCGGCTTGAAACCAGAACGCGGCGTTGGCTACGCCGATTACCAGGCGGCGCCCGGCACGTACGCGGTGACGATCCTCAACGCCGAGGGCGAAACCGTCTCCGACCTGCTGATCGGAGACGCGCCGGCAAACTGTAGAGCCGATCGCGGCACAACGCCGCGCGGCTGGAAGTTGATTTTTCAGCAAGAGAGGTAGCGCTTTTGATTCCACAACCCATTGAAATCGTTCCGCTGTTCCAGCGGCTCTCGGAAGAGGAACGCCAACTCGTCACGGCGCGCTTGAAACGTCGTCAAGTCGCTCCAGGCGAACTGATCCTTTCCGCGGGACACCCTGGCGACACGTTGTTCATCGTCACCGCGGGCTGGGTCAAACTTGAGGGCGTTGATCCAACTGTTACCCTGGCAAACCTGGGCGCTGGCAGCCTGCTCGGCGAAGCGGACATGCTGTTGGGACGTCCCTACTCCATAACGGCGCGTGCGGCTGGCTCCACCGATACTCAACTGCTGACCCTCACCCGTTCCGATTTGGAAGACCTCGTCAACGCGCACCCTAGCATCGGGCTCAAGTTCAGTGCCAGCATCGGGGTTCGCATCGCTTTCCTCGAAGAATACCTCACGCAGCAACGCCTGCGACATATCGAACTGCTCAGCGCGCTTGCCGAAGCCGACCTGCGCGCGCTCGCCCAAAGACTCGATTTCCGCGCGTACGCGCGCGGCGACGTGATCGCCGAAGCCGGCGCGCCTTGCGACGCCGCGTTCTTCATCGAAGCCGGCAGCGTGCGCTGGATCACCAAGACGACCGAGGGCGAATCCTTCGAAGATTTGAAAGAGGGCGCGGTCTTTGGACATACCGCGCTGCTGACCGGCAAGCCCTCCCCCGCCACCGCGCGCGCCATCACGGACGTGACCTTGTGGGTCTTGCCGCGCGCGGTCTATCAAGACCTGATCCGCACCCAGCCCGCGATCAAACTCGCGCTCAGCCGCGCGCTCGCCGAGTCGCTCAACCAGAGAGATCAAGCCGATGCGGCTGAGCGGATGCGTCAATTGCGGCTCTTTGCCGATGCGCCGACCGATGCGCTATCGGCGCTGGCAGCGCGCTTGGTGCTGCGCCATTTCCCCGCGGAAGAAACGATCTATACCGATGGCACCCCGGGCGACGCGATGTACATCGTCGAAGCCGGGCAGGTGCAATTGAGGGACAGTCTGTCCGCCACGGCGCGTCTGCTCGAGCGCGCGCGCGCCGGCGACGCCTTTGGCGAAATGGCGCTCCTGACCGGGCGCACCCGCGCCGAATGTGCGCGCGCCGCAACCGATGCGACCGTGTGGGTCCTGTACAAAAGCGATTTCGACGACGTGATGGTGCAATATCCTGCCATCAGCATTTCGCTGAGCCGCGCGCTGACGGAGCGGCTGACCGCGCGTGAGAGCGACCTGATCATCCGTCATCTTCGCCGGATTGGCTTGTTCTCCAACCTGGCGGCGAGCGAGTTGAAAGAGATCTCCAAGCGCGTGCGCGGACTGCGCTTTCGCCCCGGCGAAATCGTCTGCTTTGCCGGCGAACCTGCCCAAACGCTGTTCCTGATCGAAAAAGGTCAGGTCAAACGCATGGTAGCCGGTTCTATGGGCGAGCCGGTGATGCTCGACATTCTGGACGCCGGCGATTCGTTCGGCGAACAAGACATCGTCCAGAACACCGCGTACGGCGCGACCGCGCAGGCGATGAGCGAAACCGAACTGTGGACGATCAGCAAAGCCGATTTCCTCGCGCTGATGGAAGAATATCCGACTTTGGCGATCACCGTGACGCGGCTAATGGCAGACCGTTTGAACCGCGTCCAACATGCGCCCCCTGTGCCGCCGCGCTATCCGCGTGGTGGCGCATCGGCTTCGCCACGCCCGCCGGCAAACATGCCCCCGCCCGCGCCGCGCATCCAGCGCCCGCCCTCCGGCGCGCGCCCGCTTAGACCGCCGACGCCGGTCGCGCCGCAAAAACCCAGCGCGCCCAAGCCGACGCAGATGCGGGCAACTGCCCCCGCGCCGGCAACCAGGCCTGCGCCGGCTCGACCGCAGGCAAGAACTGTCGCCAAGCCAGCCCTTCAGACCCGCACGGCAAAACCGGCAGTTGCCTCAATTCAACCGCGTGCGCCGCGCCGGCAAAATCTCTTCTTCAAGGAATTCGGCGCGTGGGCAAGCGGCTTGTCACTCGGCGCGAAATTGCGCGTCCTTACCCTGGGCATGCTCGCCGTCTGGTTTACGCTCGTCGCCCTGCCTTGGGCAACCATCACCACGGTCAGTTCAGCCGTCGGTGGATTACAACTATCCAATGCGCCTGTCGAGAACGGGGCTGTGACCGCCGATCGTCCCGCCCAAGCCGTGCGCGCGCCTTTGAGCGGTAACGCTCCCAAGGTAGCGTTCGCGGTAGCGACCAATACGCCAGTGCCCACGCGCACGCCCCAGCCAACCTTCACGCCGCGTCCCAAGCCGACCCTGGCGCCGGTCACGCGCACGCCCGCGCCACCGCCAGCGTCAGCCGCCGTCGCGCCGCCGACGGCAACGGTTCCGCCGCTTCCGCCAGTAGATATGGACCCACGCCTGGGTAGCGGGCCCAAAGTCCTGCCGCTTTTGGACAAAGTCCAGATCATCCCGGCGAGCGTGGGTCACGGGCAAAAATTCTGGCGCGCCATCCGCGTCAAATTCGAGAACGTCGAAGAGTCCGGCAACGACCATTCGATCTACGTCAAGATTTTCGACGCAGCCGGCAAGCGCACCGAAGCCAAACTGAAACTGTGGGGCGAAGGGGTGGGGGATATACCTGACCCAGAACAGAAGTCGGCGCAAGATATGTGCGACTGCAACTACGGCATCGGTATGTACGGCGATGCCTACGCGGTGCAGATCGTGGATCAATATCCCAGCGACAAGGTGGTTGGGATGATTATGCCGATGCGCCGTCACGTCAACTATCGCATCGCGTTCCAACTCGTCACCAACCCCTAATCCAATCGGATGCTGGAATCGCTGAACAACCAAATAGTCGGCGCGTATCGCCTGCGTGTGGAAATGGTCGGGCGCGCGCGTTACTTTGACCAGCGCGATTTCGCGCTCTACCTGGTAGACGCGCGCGGCAATGCCTTCGTCACGCCGGTTTTTCGCGGCAAGTTCAATGCCGGGCGTCCCTCCATCTACGTCCCATCCTGGATTGACGGCGAGTTCGTCGAAGACCAGCCCACTCTCAGCCATACGCTATTTACGGGCGTCGCGCAGCGCCTCGGCGCGTTGATCCAGCCGGGCGGACGACTGTGGTTTGCGTATGAAGCCTTTGGCAACGCAGGGGCGATGATGCGCGAGACGCGCGA